>PBMP01000023.1 GCA_002722705.1 Pseudobdellovibrionaceae bacterium
AATTTATAAAGAAGATATTAAATGTTCTTTTTTTAAGGAGGGTGTTTATCCTGAGATTGATAAAGTCCAATCTATGATCGATTCTTGTAACCTATTCTTTTCTACAATTTCTAGCAATTTATCTGCATTAATTGAAGAAGAGGTCAGACTTCCTACTCAAATTCTCAATCCTTTTAGTTCGATTACATATGATCCAAACGTATTTTCTCCTGAGTATATGGATGCGATTTCATCTGTTGCTTCGATTCCTATTGGTTTAGCAATTAGAGCAGGGGGAAAAAAACAGTGATTACTATCAATCTTGCTACACAAAAAAAATCAAATGTAGTTTCTGTTGAAGGTGAGGAGTCTAAAAAATCTGGAATTCTGGATAGACTTTCTGGAGATGGATTTAGTAATAAATCCGCTGTTTTTCAAAGTGTTCCTATTATCGGTATTGCTTTAACAGTCATAGTTTATTTTGGTGGAGGTTATTTTTTAGATTCTTATAAAGAAGAAGAACTTACGAAATTGAATTTACAGTTTCAAGAAATCATGAATCAACAAACGAAGATGCAGGTTCAATTAAAAAAATTAAAAAATTATAAAGTTCTTCAAGCAAAAATAGAAAAAGAAGAACGAAAATTAAGAACTAAGATTGAGACAATTGAGGCATTGGTAGCTCAAAGAGAGCGTTCATATCAAAGTTTAAAAACAATTGGTGAAAATATACCAAGTGAAGTTTGGTTAAGTAATCTTTCAGTAAAAGAAGGTGTTGTTAATTTTGAAGGAGGAGCAACTGGACTAGATTATATTTCAGATTTTATGAAAATCCTTAATGAGAGTGTTTATTTTTCTAACTTAAAACTAAAATCGACAGCAAAACTTGTTTCCAAAGCAGGAATTGAATATTCAAATTTTAGTTTATCAGCAACGAGAAGGTAACTGAGTGAATCAAAGTAAGCTAGTAGAAATTTTAAATAGAATTCCTTGGTTGGTAATCACCTTTCTTCTAGCTCTATATTTTGGTTACGATTATTATTCTTTTGAAAATGATTTTGATTCTGAAAAAAATCAAAAAATAAGTCAAATTAGTGTTGCGAAAGATCAAACTAAAAAATTGCAAAAAAAACTAGATGAAGCGCAATTATTTTTTAAATCTTTTGAAGCTAAAAAAGCGCAGTTAAGACAGTTACAAACTCGACTTTTGGATATGAAAAATACACTTGGTAGTGAAATTAATGTTCCTCTTTTCATTCGTGAGATTGGAAAAAAAGCAAAAACCATTGGTATGAGAGTTATTTCAATTCGTCCTCAAAAAGATGAACAAAAAGATTTTTATGAAGCAAAAACTTTCACGCTTAGTTTTCGTGGTGTTTTTGTTCAAATGTTAGTTTTTCTTCAAAAACTAAGCGAGTTCAAAGATATTGTCAGAGCAGATGACTTAGATATTCGTCCATACGGTCCTGTAGATCGTAAGTTTGTTGAGATTCAGGGAGATTTAACTATTAAAGTATATCAGTACAGAGACTCTGAAGAAGATAAGATAGGAGTAGGAAAGTGATTACTTTTATATTTGCTCTTTATTCTTGTTTTATAGCTTATTCTGCAGAGATTGGTGTTGCTGCACCCGATTCTCCTGAAAAAACTGTTTCATCGCCAGTGATTCAAAAACAAGTTTCCGATGAGGAAGAAGTAATAGAAAAGGCATTATTAGGAATTCGTGATCCTTTTAGTGTTCCTGAATCAATATCTTCTGTTCGAGTAAAAACAGAACTTGAAAAATTTCCTGTTCATAAATTTAAGATGCTTGGAGTGATGACAGGACCTAAAAAAGTAAAGGCATTGGTTTTAGCTCCTAATGGAAAAACTTACTTTGTTCAAAGCGGTGATTTGATTGGAAACAGAAAAGGGAAGATTGTTAGAATTAATTCAAACTCTATTCAGATCGTCGAAAAAATAATTAACGTATTTGGAAAAGAACAAGACTCTCAAGCAGAGATCGTTTTGCCAAATGAAAATCCCAGCGTTGGATTAAGGAGCCCGTAAATGAACTTAAAAAAAGTTATCATTTTAATATGTTTTTTTAACTGCTCTCAGGTTTTTGGAGCAAAAGTTAAATCAATTGAGTTTTCTGAAGGAGAAAAGACAAATTCAATTTCAATTATTTCAGATGAACCTGTGCAATATGTAACAAAAGAAGATTCTGAAAAAAATCAATTAGTTTTAGAACTAGATAATGCTGATTTGGGACCCAATGCTTCTCGAAGTTTAAATACTTCTTCGTTTGATAGTCCGGTCCTTTTGATTAGTCCATACCAAGATAAAAAAAATAATAAAGCAAGAATTGTTATTCAGTTTAAATCTAATGTTCTTTCGACTGTGACTCAGGATGGAAGTCAATTAAAGGTTCAAATACCAAGAACGACTGTTTCTGCTTCAGATGAGGATTTAGATAACTTAGATGATTTAGATTCAGCAGACGCAGACCCTTTTGATGATACTGAAGTTACGGCAAGCTCTGAATCTGATAAAGCTCCAGAAGATATTTTTGATGAACAAAAAGAGGGACTTTTAGACACAGGATTAATTAAAGATTTTAAGGGTAAGCCTATTACGTTGAGAGCTCGAGATGCAGATGTAAGAGATGTTTTGAGGTTAATCGGAGAAGCAAGTGGTTTTAATATCATTATTGGTCCACAGGTAAAGGGGTCGATGACGCTTTCTTTGGATCAAGTTCCATGGGATCAAGCTTTGGAAGTAGTACTCAATACAATGAGGCTCGGTGCTGAAAGAAATAAAAATGTGTTAAGAGTACTTACTTTATCTAATTTGACTCGAGAAAAAAAAGAACAACAGGAAGCCAAACTTGCTTCAATGGCTAATGCTCCAAAAATTACTAAAATGTTTCCAATTAATTATGCAAATCCTGCTGAATTACAAACAATACTAACTGCTTTTGGTAGAAATTCGGATGATCCCGGAGGTTCTGGGGCGTCCAATGTTCAAGATAAAGTTCAGATTGATGCGAGAACAAACTCTCTTATTATCCAAGATATCCCTGAAAATGTAGAGCAAATGGCAAAGTTAATTGATTTACTCGATGCTCAGACTCCTCAGGTATTGGTTGAAGCAAAGGTTGTTGAAGCAACTGAACAATTTACACGTGGAATTGGGGGAAGCATTGGTATTTCAGGAGTGAATGATAATCCAAGTGCAGGGACTCAATGGATTAGTTCTTTTGTGGGAGCAAATCCGATTGACTCTCTTGTGGGTGGAATTTTTGCTGCTGGAAGTGATGTAGTGACACAGGCAGGAGGTAACTCATTGTTTGGTATTTCTCCTCGATTGGGTTTTTTGGGTGGAAATACTCGTCTTAATGCCATTCTTACAGTGGGTGAACAAGAGTCTACTGTTAAGGTGATTTCCTCTCCTCGAATGGTTGTTTTAAGTAAGAGTCAGGCAAACATTGTGGCTGGAACGCCCGTGGAAGTAAAAACGACATCATTTAGTGCACAAGCAGGTGCTTCTATTCCACTTGAAGAAATTCGAACAGCTAACTTGACACTTGATGTGACTCCAACAGTGACAAATGATCAGAGTGTGTTAATGAATTTAATGATTGAACGAAGTTTACCATCAAGTACTCCGAGTGGTTCCTCTGCAATTGCTAACCGAACTTTGAATACAAATGTCATTGTACAAAGTGGTTCTACACTAGTGATCGGAGGAATCTATCAATCAAGTAAATCGGAGTCTTCAAGCGGAATGCCATTTTTAAAAGATATTCCTTTATTGGGTTGGCTGTTTGGTAGTGAAACAGAAACAAACGAGCGTACCGAATTATTTATTTTTGTGACACCAAAAATATTGAATACAAAGGCAAGTGGGTTGACTGGATAACGTATGACGAGTCATTCACCCATTATTTTTCACTACTTAAAAAAATATCAAGATGATCCAACTTCCAGGGTGTTTGCTCCTTTAGCGGAAGCCTATAGAAAAGCTGGTTTGCTTGATGAGGCTGAAGAAATCGCTAGAGAAGGTCTCCGCGTTCATCCTCGCTTTATTGGTGGAAAAGTGGCTTTAGCGAGAACTCTTTTTGATAAAAAAGAATATGAAGAAGTCATTTCGATTTTAGAGAAAGTCGTCGAAGATGTTCCAGATAATATTGTTGCACAGCGTTTACTTGCTGAAAGTTATCTCATTTTAAATGATGGAGTTCGAGCTTTAGGGGCATTTAAAATTTTACTTTATTATAGTCCTCACGACATGGAATTGGCTCAAATGGTCAGAGAGCTGGAGTCTAAAGCTTATAGTGAAGGGTTAGTTAGGATTAGAAAAGACCTTGATGAGAAAAAAGCTTTTGATGAGTTTTCTATTCATGATGCTTCTAGTGCAATTCATTCAAATCCGAGTTTAAAGAGGAGAGAGTGGGTTCAGAGAGTAGAAAGATTACAGCAAATGCTCTTATCAGTAGAGCGCTACAAAAATTCTCGTGGAGATTCAAACTAGATTTTAGTTTCTTTTGTTGTTTTTGTGTCTTGAAGTGAGTCGTTCGAATCTGTCCGGGAGAGCGTTTCGCTAACTTATTGATTTGAATGAATATTTAAGAGAAATGGAATGGTTGACTCGGCTACCAACAATGGGTTACGACAGGAAGCATGTATGCAACAAATCAATTTAGAAAAGGCCTAAAAATCGAAGTCGAAGGGACTCCTTACCAAATCGTTCATTTTGAGCATGTCAGTCCAGGAAAGGGCAGTGCATTTACTCGAACAAAGCTTCGAAACATTTTAAATGGCAATGTAACCGAGAAGACGTTCAAATCTAATGAAAAAGTAGATAAGCCAAATACCCAAGATCGAGATATGCAATTTTTATATCCGGATCCAGAGGGTTATCACTTCATGGATACTGGAAATTATGAACAAATTGCTATTAGTGAAGAATTAATTGGTTCAGATGTCGGTTATCTTCAAGAGGGTATTGTTGTTAAAGTCACTTATTATAACAATCGTCCCATTGGAATAGAACTACCCAACTTTATTGAGGCTGTTATTGTGGAAACCGATCCTGCTTTTAAAGGAGATACGGTATCGGGTGGAACTAAGCCCGCAAAACTTGAAACGGGTGCAATGGTCAACGTTCCTTTTCATTTAAAAGAAGGTGATAAGATCAAAGTGGATACAAGAGACGGCTCTTATTATGAGAAAGTGAAATAAAATAAACTTCATGACTAAAAAGAAAACAGAAATAAAAGAAACGCCTGTCTCATCAAAACGATCTGAAATGATTTTTGATTTTGAAGAGATTCAGCAACTCATAGACCTTATGAAGTCAAATGGGGTTTATAAAATCAAATGGGAAGGCAAGAACGATAAGCTAACAGTAAAAATGAACCATGCTGGAACGATGGTTATTCCATCTCCAGCGATTCAGGCTGCACCAGTAGCTCCAGCTTCAGTTCAAGAGTCATCTGTGCCTTTAGAATCCGACCGATTGAAAGTAATTAAATCTCCTTTTGTGGGGACTTTTTATTCCGCACCTTCTCCTGATCAAGCGGATTATGTTTCAGTGGGTAAGAACGTTTCTAAAGGAGAGGTTTTGTGTATTGTTGAAGCAATGAAACTCATGAATGAACTTGAATCGGATTATTCAGGTAAAATTGTTGAGGTTTTAGTCGAAAATGAACAACCTGTTGAATATGACGAGCCTTTGTTCGTTATTGAAGTTTAGTGATTATGAGTCCTCGACCATTTAAAAAAGTTCTTATAGCAAATCGTGGGGAAATTGCTCTCCGTGTGATCCGGGCTTGTCATGAGTTGGGAATTCAAACAGTTGCAGTTTATTCAAAAGCGGATGAAAATTCATTACATGTAAAATTGGCTGATGAGGCTGTTTGTATTGGTCCAGCGCCTTCTTCACAGAGTTATTTATCCATTCCAAAAATTGTAACTGCGGCAGATATCACTGGGGCAGATGCAATTCATCCCGGGTACGGTTTTCTTTCAGAAAATGCTGAATTTGCAAGAACATGCGAAGAGTGCGGTATTCGATTTATTGGTCCGACTTCAGAAAATATTCAGGCAATGGGTGATAAAACACGAGCTCGTGCAATTGCAAAAAAAGCTGGAGTTCCGTTGCTACCAGGTACGGTTGAGGCAGTGCCTGATTTAGAGTCTGCTATTGAAGAAGCAAATACGATTGGTTATCCAGTGATCCTTAAAGCTGCTGCAGGTGGTGGTGGTCGAGGGATTTATGTAGTTCGTTCAGAGGATGAGCTAAGTGCAAATTATGAACGAATGGTTCAAGAGGCAAAGTCTGCATTTGGCAATGGTGCAATGTATGTTGAGAAGTTTCTTGAGCAACCACGTCACGTTGAAATTCAGGTCATGTGTGACAATCATGGTAATCGTGTTCATTTAGGAGAGAGAGATTGTACTGTTCAGCGACGACATCAAAAATTAATTGAAGAGTCTCCAAGTCCAGTTGTTGATCCTGATTTGAGAAAAAAAATGGGGGACTGTGCTCTAAAATTATGTAAGTCCGTACACTATAGAAACGCTGGAACGGTTGAATTTCTTTTAGATACGGATGGTTCTTTTTATTTCATGGAAATGAATACACGTATTCAGGTTGAGCATCCTGTGACAGAAATGGTGACTGGAATTGATTTAATCAAAGAGCAGATTCATGTTGCTGCTGGAAGTCAAATTTCTTTTAAGCAAAGTGATGTCAAAATTAAAACACATGCAATTGAGTGTCGGGTAAATGCAGAAGATTCAAAAACGTTTGCTCCTTCACCTGGAAAAATTAATGGTCTACATTTACCAGGTGGATTTGGTGTTCGTGTAGATTCTTTCGTTTATGATCAGTACTTTGTACAGCCTCACTATAATTCAATGATTGGAAAATTGATTGTTCATGCTCCTTCTCGTCAGGAAGCAATTACAAAAATGCGTCAAGCTCTTGATGAATTTGTGATTGGTGGAATTCGTACTAATATTGATTTTCATAAAGAAGTTTTTGATCACCCTCGCTTTCAGAGTGCAGAATATGACACCCACTTTCTAGAAGAAATTCGTTAAGTTTCCTTGTAAAATTAAGAAGATGCTCCAAGATGGAGCAAACTCAAGGGAGAGACTTTTGTCGATTGAAAAGGATGTCGATCAGGCACAAACTCAGGTGGATTTTATTGAAGAGGGAACTCGTGTTGATTTAGGAGAGGATCTTATTGAAGCACACGAAGCTCAACAAGCAGTAAAACCTAATCAAAAAACTTCTGAATCAATTTCAACCTCTGAAGAAGCTCAGAGTGTTTATCATAGTGCTGAAATTTTATTTAATGAAGGTTTATTAGAAGACTCAAAGAAACTTTTGAGGAAAGTGCTCATTTTTGATCGCTATCATCCTCAAGCTAAATCTAAATTAAAACAAATTCATGAAGTTGAACTCGAAAAACTATTAAAAACAGATTCTTCTGTAAAAAAAATTACGCAAACTGTAACAGTCGATGCAGATTTAATTGAAGAGTCTTTAGCTCAATATTTAGATTTAGAAAACTCAATCACAAATGCAGCGACTGATTCGCACTGGACGGTAGATGAGATTTACACTTTTACAGAAGAGATGCAGAAAAAGTATTCAGATCTGAATGTTAGTCAAAAGCTTGATATCGGAGTGGCTTATTTGGAAATGGGTTTCTATGAAGTTGCGCTTTCTTGGTTGAGTTTAATAGAAAAGAATTTACGAGATACGGAAGATAAAATAAGTACGGTTTTTTTGTCGTGTATCTTTTTGAAATCAGTCGTTCTTTTTAGGAAGCAAGATTACCACGAGGCTGTAAACTTTATTGAAAACTATCTTTTTTCTGCTGACTTAATTGAACAAGATAAGATTCATTTGCTTTATCTTGTAGCGATTAGTTATACCCGTTTAAAGAAAAAGGCTTCTGCTTATGACGCATTAAGAAAAATTTCAAAAATAGATGAAAATTATCGAGATGTCAGGGAGCTTTTGAAGAAATGAGATGATCAAAAGAAAAGCTTTTTATATATTTTTATTAGTAGTTTTAACTGTATTTCTTTCAATTATCGGTGTGATTCAAAGCCAGCAGTTCGCTACATTCGTGAAAGAAACAGCTTCTCAAAAACTTCCTGGAGATCTAGGAATAACAGGAGACTTTAGTCGATTTTCGGTAAATTTTTTTCCTCCTGGATTTTCGATTCTTGACCCTCATGTAAAATTAAATCATCGAAATATATTAAATCTTCCAGAAGGTTCTGAAGTGAGTGCTCAAAGGATAGATTTTAAATTTTATCCTGTGCAGTTACTTACGGGAAGTATTCGAGTTCATGAGGCAAGTATCGTCAATGGTGATGTAAAAATTCAAATGGATTTGAAAAACATTTTAAATCCTAAAAAGAAAAAAAAGAAAAAAACATCAACTTTTGGTCTTGAGTGGGATCAACTTTTTCAATTTAACTCTGAGGCTGTTTCTTTTGTAAATACGCAGGTGGATTTGAAAAGTCAAAATCCACCATTAGAGGCAAGTTTTAAAACACAGGAATTAAGATTTTCTCAATGGATCGGAGAGGGTGGTCTTGGATATGAACTCAGTATTAATCTTGAAACGTTAAAAGCGCATTGGCCCAAAGAGTGGAATTTTCCAAATGAACTTGATGGGTTTAGATCTCACTTTTATATTAACTCAAAGGGTTTAGAAATTGATGAGGTTTCTTTCAGAAGTGGAGATCTTTCTGCAAACGTTGCTGGGGAAATTAAAGGTGATTTACTTCAGCAAAAATATTTTGAATTTAATACGAGGTGGGTCATTGATGGTCAAGTAGATCAAATTGCAGAAATATTAAAACAACCAGAAATTAAAAAAGATTTCGATGGATATTTGAATTTTAGTGGATTTATTTCTGGTAATACTAAAAATATTGAAAAAACATTACAGACCACAGGTAATTTAAAAGTCAAAAAGGCTAAGCTTCTTGGTTGGGAGTTTGAAAATTTAGCAATTGATGGTGAATGGCTTCCTCCAAAAGGAGAAGGGCGTGGGAGTCTCATTGTTAAAAAAGGCTTTGTTGAGTCTCTCCCTAGAACAAGAATCGGTGGAGTTCAGTCTGGATCTGGTGGAAGAATTGATATTGGAGAATTTGAATTAGATTTAAATTTTAAGAAAAAATCAAAAGTCCCACTTTCTTTTAAAAAAGCACATTTACATTGGCTTGCAGGACCGGAGGTAAAAAGTTTATTTCAGATGGACTTTAATACCTCTGGAACAGTTGATGTTACATTTATTCCTGGAATTAATAAGGTTAATCAATGGAAAGCGTTAGTTGATTTGAATCTTACGATTCCAAAATTTTTACTCGATAATCAAAGACTAAATAAAAAAAGAAGAACAAATGAAATAGTATTGGCTGAAGATTTAAGTCTTAATGGAGCGATACAGGTTGATCGAAAAAGGTTAACTCCAAAAGGTGTTCACTTATCTTTACCGGAAACTGATTTTAAAATTGATGGTTATGTTGATTTTAAAAATGGCCTTTCTTTAGATGTTGATGGACCAATTGATTTAAAAGACATTTTAAAGGTTGCTGAAAGTGAAATTCAAGGAAAAGGAAAATTGAAAACCAAAATTCATGGTCCTTCTGATCAAGTGGTTGTAGATTTTTTTCCAACTTTAGAAAATGCTGAATACTTAGGTTTAAATTTAGGTCAAATCAAAGGACAGATTCAGCTTGATACAGCTCATGAACGTTTGAATTTTATTAATATGGAAGGAATTCAGGGATATTCTAAATATTTTGGTGGTGGCTTAATTAGTTTTGATAATAGATTGAAAAAAACAATCGATTTAAATTTTAAGTTTCCTCAAGGAGAAGTTTTAGATTTATCTCATATGATGAGTTCTCTTGTGAAAGAGCTCGATTGGTATCCTCGCAACTTAACTGGACGACTGAATGGAGATATTAGAATTTTTGGAAAAACCCAGTTAGATAAACTCAATATAGTTTCAGATATAAAAGGAACCGATTGGGATTATTGGGGAGAGAAATTTAGGACTGTTGAATTTACAGCAGGTTATCGTGAAGGAACTTATTTTTTAGAGAAATTAAAAAGTCGAAAAAATCGTGGTTATCTCTACGGTGATATAGAGTTTGATGAAAAGAAAAGAATGAAATGGCATTTCTCTACTGGCGGAATTACCATTAATGATTTGAATCATGTTGCTCGTTTAGATGTTCCTATTCGAGGAAATTTAAGTATTAAGTCTCAAGGTAGCGGATTAATAGATAAATTAAAATCTGAAACCATATTTAAGGTAAATAATCTTTTAGTTAGAGGCGTTCCTGGTCTCCCAACAGAATTAAAGCTTTCATCTCTTGATAGAAAAATATTTCTTACAGGAAATATATTGGGGGAGCAGGCGAAGGTTGATTGTGAATACGCACTCGATGTTGGAAGAAAAAGTAAAATTTCTTTGAATTCAAATTTTTTAGATTTTTCTTCAATTTTATTATTATTGAATCCGAGATTGATTAGAGATTCTCAGCTTTTAGGTCAAATCTCAGGGAGTTTAGACTTAAATTTTAATTCCGGAAAAATAGAGATGGGATCCGGAAATTTGGAAATGAAGTCTTATCGGTTAAAAAAACAAGGAAAATCTTTTCATTTAGTTCATTCATTTGAATTACCCATTAAAAATGGAAGTTTTCATATAAAAGACGTGAAACTTTCGGGTGGAGGAAAGACTCTCGAATTAAATATCAAATCAAATAATTCTAAATTAGATGGAAATATAAAAGGGGATCTCGATATAGGATTTTTTGAATTTATAAATAGAGAAATATTAGCATCTGAAGGTGATTTATCATTTGATGTTGCAGTTTCTGGAACAATCAAGGATGTTGATTTCTCTGGAAAAGCCCATGTTAAAAATGGGAGATTTAAATTTTCTTTTTTAGATAGTCCGATTAGTAAAGTATCCGGAATTCTTTCTATTGATCAGACAAAGATTTTTGTTCAAAGAATTAATGGAGAGTTGGGGGGAGGGAGTTTTAACGGTCAAGGTAGGATCGATTTATTTGGAGATCATCTTATTTATCCTGTATTTAATTTAAAGTCTCGATTATCCAATGTTCGATTAGGAATTGATCCATTTCAATATATTAATTTAACTGGAAATATTAATTTAACCGGGGATCAAACTCCTTATTTAATATCGGGTGACCTTAAAATAGACGAAGCATTTTCTAAAAGTAATTTCAGTGATGGAATATCTAAACAAGGAACGACGCCATATCAACCACCTGCGATTACAGTACAGGATTCTAATTATGAAATGCTTAAATTAGATTTAAAAGTAAAAGCAGATGATAATGTTATTATTAGAAATGATATTTTTGATTTTAATCTATCAGCGGATTTAAATATTATTGGTTCTCCACACTCACCAAAAATATTAGGAACATCTAAATTAAAGTCGGGGACATTAAATTTTAAAGGGAAAGAGTTTCAAGTCACTTCTGCGGAAGTAAAGTTTGATAACCCTAATATATTTAATCCTAAATTTAATTTATCTGCAAAAACAGAAGTGAATAAAACAAAAATAAATGTATTTGCAGAAGGAACGAGTCGAAACTGGGGATTACAGTTGTCTTCCAATCCTGTTCTTTCAGAAGAAGATATCTTAAATTTACTTGCTGTAGGATTAACTCCAGCGGAAATGGCACGTTTGGGAGCGAGTGATCAAAATGTAGTCCAAAGTGGTGAAGCAGCGTCCCTTGTTCTTCATTCAACCGGATTTTCAAGAAAAGTGGAAGAGAAAACAGGATTCGAACTTCAGCTTGATGAGGCTGTTAATAGTCAAGTGGGCAGTAGTATTTTTCAAAGAAATGGTGGAGTGGGTACGACAGCAGCTTCACCTAAGATTGTCGTTAAAAGAAAAATTGGAAAGAGAGTCAATATTTCTTTTGGGAGTACTGTAGGTGTTGGAAATAGTTCTCAAAGAGAGGTGAATACGGAACTTGAGGTTTCAAGAGGAATGTCAGTGATTGGTGTTTGGAATACCTTTGAAGGGGTTAATACGCAAGATAACCAGACGTCATATGGAGTTGACTTGAGGGTTCAAAAAAGGTTTAAGTGAAACAGTTTTTGTCAAAACGTCTATTTTTACTCTTTTTTAAGTTTTATTTAATTGTGGCTTCCATGACAGGACTCGTTCACGCAAGAGAGTCCGAAATTGATCAAGTAGAAATTTTGGGAGTCAATTCCATTTCCGCAGAAGAGGTTGAAAATCAAATTGAAATTTTTTCAGGTGATGTCGTCGATCGAGAAAAAATCGTTCGATCGAGTCGAAATATTAAAGATCTTTATTTTCGAAGAGGTTATCGAAAATCGGGAATTAAAACGGAACTGATTCGTCGAAGAGAATCTGGAAAAGAATCCAATATCTTAAGATTTACGGTGCTTGAAGGACTTACCTCTAGAATTCGAAATATACATGTAAATATTTCTGACAAAGAAAAGCATGAAAATTTAAAACATCTAGATGATTTAACTAGTGACACTTTTTCGTTGGTGAAAATGAGAAAGGGGGATTTAGCAGATGTTGACCGAATAAATGCAAGTATTAAAAAATTACAAACTGAGTTAGTTGAAGAAAATTTTATTGAAGCAAAAGTAGATATGAAAACGCGCTCTGTTCAAGCACCAGAAGAAACAGGGAAGTATAAAGCTGAATGGGTAGACTTGGATTTTGATGTTGAGTTAGGAAATCGAGTTGAGTTTGGTTTTAGAGGGTTTCATTATTTTGGTTACAGTGAGTTAATGACAACTATAGAGGACCAAAAATTATTAGGTGTTTCCGGAGATTATATTCGTATCATTAAAGATAAAATTAAAGATAAATATCTTGCTGAAGGTTTTAATGAAGTTTCAGTTCAGATTTATACTAAAGAAGATTTTAAGAATGATAAGCGAAAAGTTACTTTTTGGATTGATGAAGGAAGAAGAACTCAAATTTCTAAAATAGTATTTGATGGAAATAGTGATTTCATCTCAGAAAATCTATTGGATCAGTTAGAAAAAAATTCAACAAAAAAAATTAGTAGAAATATTTATGTAGAAAAAGAGTTTGAACAAAGTGTTGATTTACTGATTGAGTGGATGAAATCTAAAGGTTATCTTTCTTCAAAAAAAATTACTGTGGCTAAACGTTTTAAAGACGATAATCGTAAAGTTGAGCTTACCGTTTATCTTTATGAAGGAGAGCAGACGAGAATTGGTTCTGTTCTCATTTCTGGAAATAAAAATTTAAGTGAAAATTTAATAAAAGAATGGCTGGGGGTAGACAAGGGGAAACCTCTTAATCTTTATGTTTTTACTGAAGGTACTCAGAAAATTAAAAATGAATATCAAAAGCAAGGCTTTTTAGAGGCTAAAATCATAGGTGAAGGAACAGACGAGGTTGTTCGTTATAGTCAAAAAAATAGAAGAGCGGATATTAGTATTAATATCAACGAGGGTCCGCAATTTAAAGTAGCGGATGTTTTTGTTTCAGGTATTGAAAAGACTAAAGAATTTGTAGTTACTCGTGAGCTTCTTTTCGAAAAAGATTCCATATTGACCTCTGAAAAAATTTTAGAATCTGAGAAACGTTTAAGAAGACTCGGGATTTTTTCAACAGTAGCAATACAATTAAGGCAAGACCCTGCTCATGTTGACCAAAAGTTTGTCCGAATTCTTGTAAAAGAATCGACTCCCGGTTTAATTGGAGGGGGAGCTGGAATTCGAAACGATTTGGGTTTTAGACTCTTTGGTGAAGTGAGTTACACTAATCTTTTTGGAAAAAATCATACCGTAACTTTATCTGCACAAGGGAACCGTAGGTTTGATCAATTAACACTAGATCAACTTTTTCCACGAGCTGAGTATCAAATTTCAGCAAGTTACCGTTGGCCTTGGTTTGTGTTTGATCATTTAACTTTTAGACCCACTATTTCTCATTTAAATAGACGTTTTATTCAGTTTAATGCAATTACTACCGCGTTTGCGCTGACGTTTGAAAGACCCGTTTTTGAGACTTTTCCGTTGGTAGCTTCCTTGACTTATGGATTGGAAAGAACCAAGCAGTTTAATGCAGATAATGAAATCGATAATCAAACGTTAACAATTGGTGGAATGACTCCTAGTTTAACTCTTGATTTGAGAGATGATCCCTTAAATCCATCATATGGAATGTTTGCAACAACCTCATTTGAGGTGGCCCATCCATCTTTGGGCTCTCAGTCAGAGCCATTTTCAGTGGGATACACTCGTTTTCAACTCAGAACAGATGGGTTTGTTCCATTATGGAAAAACGCAACGCTCTTTTTAAGTTTTCGGACAGGTATAGAAAGAAACATTATTAACCCAAGCGTAGATGGAGAGATTGATAGTCGAATAGGGATTCCTTTGGTCAAACAGTTTGCGCTTGGAGGCGTTCGAAGTTTGCGCGGGTTTAACGTGCAGGAGTTAACTCTTTCTGAGCAAATTATCCAAGGAACTGCTTCCTATGTAAATTATCGAGCACAAATTGATCTTCCTTTTACTGGAGCGTTACGAGTGGGTCCGTTTTTGGATGCAGCTAATCTTTTGGTTGATGATTTTTCATTTTCAAAAGAATTGAGATTTGGAGCGGGAATTGGACTTCACTATCAAACTCCCATGGGACCTGTAAATTTTGACTGGGGCTTTAAACTGGATCCAAGACCTGGAGAAGATCCAAATGTTTTTTATTTCTCAGTGGGTGTTTTATAAGGGGTCGTTCATTGAGTTCGATCTCATCATTATTGAGGTCTTGTCTTTATACTTAGGGAGAAGAGCAATTTAGTTGATTAAAAGAGTTTGTTTTTTGAGTATTCTCATTATCAAATGCAAATTTTGGACTTCTACTGTAAAATTTTATTTCATTTAATCTATTGTTATTATTGTTTTTTTTGTTTTTGAGCCAAAAAAAGATTTATTTTGAATTTTTCAGTGTAGAACGGTGAATCAAATTGAAAATAAAGGGGAAATCCGAATCGGTTTTCCGTTGACTTTACTCGCATCCTCATATAATTCCTAGCGTCTATGTTGTTACAAAAGACTTATCAAGGAAAACAAAACGGCCCTCATGCGTATGAAACACACGGGAAAAATGCTCCAAAGTGGTATTTCATCGATGCAGAAGGGATGGTTGTAGGACGTTTAGCGACTTTATTAGCTAAGGTGATTACAGGAAAACACAAACCTACTTACACAAGTCATGTGGATTCAGGTGATTTTGTCGTTGTTGTGAACGCAGACAAAGTTGTTTTTACTCGTAACAAATGGGATCAGAAGGTCTATTATCGTCATTCTGGATGGATTGGTGGTCTCAAAGAGACATCTGCTCGTGAAATGCTTCAGAAGAATCCAACTGAGATTTTGAAAAAAGCTGTTTGGGGAATGACTGGTAAGTCTGCCCTTGCGAGAAGACAGATGAAAAAATTGAGAATTTTTGCAGGATCTGAGCATACTCATCAAGCTCAGGCTCCACAGGCATTGCCAGAGTATTTGACTAAGAAAACAATTTTGAATAAATAATTATAGAGAGTAAATTTAGATGTCATTAGAACAGCAAGTACAGCATGTAGGAAAAAGAAAAGAAGCGGTAGCAAGAGTATATCTTCGACCTCGTTCTGGTGAGACTGGAACGATTCGGGTGAATAAAAAGTCTTTAGAAGATTATTTTGTCAGAGAAACTTCTCGTTGTTTAATTATGCAGCCTTTAGAGCTTACTTCTACAGTGGGTGAGTTTGATATTTACGTGAATGTATTTGGTGGAGGACTTTCTGGTCAAGCAGGTGCTGTGAAGCATGGAATTGCTAGAGCGCTTTGTGAGGCTGATTTGAGTCATCGGCCTGTTTTAAAGAAAGCGGGTCATCTGACTCGTGACTCTAGAACTGTTGAGAGAAAGAAATACGGTCTTGCAGGTGCAAGAAGACGTTTCCAATACTCAAAACGTTAAGATTTTTATATTTGTTACTTTTAAAGCTCTCAAACTTTCGTTTGAGGGCTTTTTTTTTGCCAAAATAATGGCGCTACCTCGTTTTTCTCTCCCCTGACATAATAAAGGAGTACAAGGAGAGATAAAGATGAATGATCTTCGCGCATCTGGAATTCAATGGTTGGGAAAGATTTTACTTGGGGTGTCTTTTTTATTGGGAATTGTTCTGGCGTTTGATGCTACTGCAGCGGTTCTGGCAACCGTGAATAAAAAAGCAATTACAGATGTTGATTTGAAACAAGCGCTTTCTGGTTTTCCTTTAGCTCAAAGAGATAAAGTGAACAAAGATTTGTCTCAAAAAAGAAAAGCCGTTCAAAGTTTGATCCAACAGGAGCTACTTGTCCAAGAAGCTCAAAAAGAACATTTAGATCAAAGCAATCAATTTAAAATTGCATTAAAAACATATAAGAAACAACTTTTAGCAAATTTGTTGATTGAAAAAAAACTTGCTCCACAGATGACTCCTGGAAAATTAAAAGCATATTATAAAAAAAATAAAATTTGGTATTCTACGGATACTGTTCATGCACAACATATTCTTTTAGAGTCTAAGAAAGAAGCTTTAAGAATTTTAAAGAAAGTAAAAAAAGGAGCTGACTTTATGAAGTTGGCTGAAACAAATTCTAAAGATCCTTCAGCCGTTAATAATCGAGGGGATCTTGGATACTTTAAGAGAACAGATATGTTGAGACCGTTTTCAGAAGCAGCTTTCCGAACAGCACCTGGAAAAGTCGTCGGACCTGTAGAAACGATCTACGGATATCACATTATCAAAGTTATTGACCGAAGAGTTGGAAAACCTCTCGACTTCAGTGAAGTTGAGCTGCGAGTTCAAGCAGATTTAAGAAATCAATTGTTAGATCAATACGTTCAAAGCCTTAAATCTAAAGCCAAAGTTAAGATTCAGATGTAAAGTCTTTTGCATTGATTCCGTACTTTTCAAGTTTTCGTAGAAGTGTTTTTTTCGGAATATTTGCATGCAGTGCAGTTTGATTAATTCTGCCTTTAAAGCTTTTTAATGCATTTAATAAAAATGTTTTTTCGAATTCTTCTTTATTCGCTTGAAAGTCAAGTTTTGTAATTTCGAGTTTAAACCCTTTATCGTCTTGTCCGAGAGGTTGCGCTTTGAGTTCTATTGTTGGCCTAGAATCCACCTTTAAAACTTGGGCATGTCTAACTCCTTCTAATGAAGAAGAGGAGGCTTGCAATGAGGAAGGCAGACTTTCCGGATGGATTGTATCTGAGCTTTCAATCACAAAAGCATGTTCGATTACATTTTCTAATTCTCTGATGTTTCCAGGCCATTTATGATGATGAAGAAGTTTTTGAGCTTCTTCAGATATATCTTGAATTGATTTTTTATAGTGTTCATTAAACTTATCAATAAAGTACCTGCAAAGTTTTTCAATGTCAGCAGTTCTTTCTCTTAGTGGAGGAAGATGAATAGGTAAAACATTAAGTCGGTAAAAAAGATCTTCTCTAAATTCACCTTTTTGAATCATTTCTTCAAGATTTCTATTGGTTGCAGCAACGACTCTGATATTGACTTCAATTTCTCTATTTGAACCTACAGGGGTAAACTTTTTTTCTTGTAAAGCTCGTAAGAGTTTGACTTGCATAGCACTAGAAATATCTCCAATTTCATCTAAAAAAAGAGTTCCTCCATCTGCAAATTGAAACTTTCCGATTTTTCGAGTATCTGCTCCGGTAAAAGAACCTTTTTCGTGACCAAAAAACTCACTTTCAATTAAGTTTTCAGGAATCGCAGAACAATTAACTGTCACAAATCTATTTTCTTTTCGTGGACCATTAAAATGAAGAGCCTGAGCAACAAGTTCTTTACCTGTTCCGCTTTCACCTCGAATGAGTACAGCGGTGTCTACTTGTGCAAGTTTATCGATCACACTAAAGACTTTTTTCATTTCAGAGCACTCGCCAACAAAGGATCCTCCATTCGGAAGAGTTATTCGAGGCGCTGAAAAACTAAGGTGAGTGACGAGCTTATGTGCCTTTAGTGCTTTGTCAATAAGGTAAACTAAGTTTTCAGCTTTAATTGGTTTTTCCAAGTAATTGTAAGCACCTTCTTTTGTTGCTGCTACTGCGTCTTTCACGTTAGAATAAGCTGTTAAAATAATCACGATAATCGCTGGATCGTGAGCTTTAATTTCTTTTAAAGCTTCTATTCCAGTGAGTCGTGGCATATTTACATCGAGCAATACGAGATCGTAATCACCTGCTCTAACTTTAT
>PBMP01000024.1 GCA_002722705.1 Pseudobdellovibrionaceae bacterium
ACTTTAATGGCAGCAGATATTCTTCTTTATCAAACAAACCTTGTCCCCGTAGGTAAAGACCAAAAACAGCACTTAGAACTGACTCGAGATCTTGCAGGAAGAATGAATACAAAATTTGGTTCTGATCAAAAACCTCTCTTCAAAATTCCAGAACCTTTTATCCCACCCGTCGGTGCTAAAATCATGGACCTTCAAGATCCAACAAAAAAAATGAGTAAATCTTCTCAAAGCGATTCAGGAACTGTTTTTCTGACAGACGACGAAAAAAAAATCATGAAAAAAGTAAAAAGAGCAGTTACTGATTCTGGATCTGAAATTCGATTTGACGAAAATTCACAACCAGGCGTTTCTAATCTTCTCACCATTCAGGCAGTTCTCACTGGAGAGTCTATCGAATCTCGTGTGAAAGCTTATGAAGGAAAACAATACGGACACCTTAAAATTGAAACCGGAGAAATGATTGTAGAAAACCTCCGTCCTTTACAAGAAGAAATGAATCGACTCTTAGAAGACAAAGCCGAACTCGATCAAATCTTAAAAAAGGGTGCACTCAAAGCCAGAGAAAAAGCAAGTCAAACACTTGATCACGTCTATTCATCTATTGGTTTTTTTCCTAGAGTTTCACTATGATCCGAATTTTTGTTTGTTCCTTTACCTTTTTTATTTCGTGCTCTTCGTTTGCAATTCCTGCGCGCTTTATCCAAGTCGAACCTGACCTTTTTCGAGGAGGAGCTCTTGAAGAAACGATTGACTTTGAAGAGCTCAAAAGTTTTGGAGTCAAAACCATCTTAAACCTCAGATGGAACCCGTGGCTCAATAAAAAAGAACAAGAAAAAGCCTCTGAAATGGGATTTGAATGGTTTTCTGAGCCCATGATCATCATCAAAACCCCTTCTCACAAACAACTCTCACGAATTTATGAAGTCATGACAAATCCAGGAATGAGACCCTTATACGTCCACTGTAAGCACGGAAAAGATCGAACAGGGCTCGCTTTTGGCCTGTACCGCGTCCACCATGACCAGTGGCGTCCAATCATGGCTTATCGAGAGATGTTAAAAATTGGGTTTTCTCAGTGGCTCATTCCCCTTAAAAGAGCCTTTTGGAAACATGCTCGATCTGATTTTTAGGTGAAATGAGCTTGCCTTATCTGATCGTTTCGATATGATGACGTCATTCTATGGATTTTAACGTGAGGGAGATATCCATTGGCAAACCGAGCACCCATTACCATTCGATTGGATAGCTTTGAAGGTCCATTAGACCTTCTTCTCTACCTCATTCAAAGTAATGAATTGGACATTTCAAAAGTTTCTATCTCCAAAATTACGGATCAATACCTATCTTATATCCGACTCATTAGAGAGCTCAATTTCGACATGGCCAGTGACTTCTTAATTATGGCAGCCACCCTTCTTCTTTGGAAAAGTCGAGCAATTCTTCCTAAAGAAGAAGAGGAGTCAGAAGACGACTCAGAAGAAGTTGGTCCTTCTGAAGAGGACCTAATTCTTCAGCTTTTAGAACATCAGCGTTTCTTAGCTGCGGGAGATGAAATCAGCCAGCTCCCTCGCCTTGATGAAGACCTCTTTAATCGTCCAAACAAAAGACCTCCAATCGAAAGAATCTGGAGAGAGATGAATATCAATGACCTTGCTATGGGATATCAAGAGTGCTTAGTTCGCTCTCGTAAGAGAAAAAATATTTTAAGGAAAGAAACCGTCTCTTTAAGTGGCATGATTAGGGAAATAAACGAAAAACTGATCATAGGAGAACCCACTCCACTGGATCGTTTCTATGCTCACAGTAAAGAAGCTGGTGACAAAGTCGTCGCTTTTCTTGCTTCTCTAGAGCTAGGAAAAAGAAAAAAACTTCGGGTTCACCAAGAGCTTACTTATCATCCTATTTATATTGAACTTATGGAAAAAATTGATGAACTTGAAATCAGTCTTGCAGGTGCAGAATTTGATGCCCCTGCCCCACTCTAAAGGAAAATTATGACCTTAGAAAATGACAATAAAATTCTTTCAGAAGAACTTAAAACAGCGCAAGAAGAAATGGAATCGATCCAAGAAGAAATGGCTCATGATGAAATTTCAATTGCTGAGTCAGACGAATCTGATTTAGATCGCTTGGCCACTGCGATGGAAAAAGAGCAGGAAGAAAGTCAAAAAGAACTCGAAGCTCAAGTGAATCTCGATTCAAAAGAAGCAAAAGAAGAATTAGAACAACAAATCAAAGAAGATGAACTTCTTGAAGCGGAACTTAAAAAAGAAGCGGAAGAAGAAGTAGACCCACTGGATCCTGAACTCCTCGCAGCCCTTCCGTCTCAAGATGAGGATGGAAAATACGATTTAAATGAACTTCAATCCTGCCTGGACGTTTTGTTTTTTATGTCTGACCGTCCAGTGAACATGAAACGAATTCAAGACTTCCTCACTCTATCGATACCAAAAGAGGAAATTTTAGAAGCGATTGACCTTCTGAAACAACACTATGAAAACAGCGTTCACGGATATACTCTGATGGAAATCAACGGAGGATACCAGCTTCGAACAAAACCCATCCGAGCTGCGCTCATTCGAAAGCTCTCAAAAGTCCAAACCCAAAGACTTTCTCGTGGAGCAATGGAAACGCTTGCAATCACTGCTTATCGGCAACCGGTTATGAAAGAAGATATCGACAAAGTTCGAGGGGTCGACTCTTCCCACTTTATCCGAGGATTAATGGACAAAAAACTCATTGCAATTACGGGAAGGTCAGAGCTTCCCGGTCGTCCAATGCTTTATTCTACAACCTCTCACTTTTTAGAAGTTTTTGCGCTCAATAAAATTGAAGATCTTCCTCCACTTCGAGAGCTAGAGCAAATGATTCCCACCTCAGAAGCCACTGAAGAAGATCCAAAAATCCTAGCAATGCGTAAGCTCGTTTCTCAAATGAAAGAAGACAAAGAACGAATTTCTTTTGACCCGAAAGAAGATGAAAAAATCTTAGGAGAACTTAAAGAAAACGTAAAATCGATCTCAGCTTCAACCCCTTATCTTGATGCTCAAAATCTCCTGGAAAAAGAAGCAAAAGACGGAACTCTCTCTGAAGAAGATCAAGCCGCACTCTCTGGCGAAGCCGTTGTTTCTGAAGAAGGAGATCTTTTCTCATCTCCAAAGAAAACGATGCAAGAACTTGCTCTAGAAAAAGCGATGGCTCAGTTTGAGGAAGAGACCGATGCTGAAGAGATTGCAATCTTAGAGGGACAAGAACCTAGCCCTGAGCCCGAAACCGTTGAGCTCAGCGATGATGAAATTCAACAAATCGAGGCCTCCCTTGGACTAACTCGGGAAGATTCTCAAGAAGAAGAAACTCCTTCTTCCAATGAGCCTTCAGTTGAAGTATAACGCACCCTATGCCTGCTGAAAGAATTCAAAAAATTATCGCCCAAGCCGGGCTTGCCTCACGAAGAGAAGCTGAGGTCTGGATCAAAGAAGGCCGTGTAACGGTCAATGGAAGAGTTTCCACTTTAGGGGACAAAGCTGATCCAGCCGAAGATGCAATTAAAGTGAAAGGTAAGCTCCTGACCCAGCCCAAAGCGACCCTTGTTTACTACGCCTTTTACAAGCCTAGTGGCGTCATTGGAATGATGAATATTGATCGAAGCGGAAGAAGAACCCTCAGAGATTATTTTGGAAAAATGAAATCAAAAGTTTTTCCAATAGGAAGAATGCCCTTTTTAACAGAAGGACTTGTTCTCATGACCAACGATGGTGATTTAGGTCAAAAAGTTCAACGTTCTAAAAAGATCGTTCGGATTTTTGAAGTGAAAGCTAGCGGAAAACAAAGCCAAAAAGAAATCGAAAAACTTCTAAAAGGAAGTAAAATTGAAGGGAAATTAGTACAACCGCTTCACGCTGAAATCTCAAAAATGCTCACCAACAAAACGAAATTTAAGGTCGCTTTTGAAGGGATGAATTCAGTTGACTTAAAAACTCTGTTTATGCGCTGTGGAATGAATATCGAGCAAATTACTTTGACTCATATTGGACAAATCAATTTGAAAGAACTGACCCGAGGAAAATATAAACGTCTCAAAAAAAGCCAATTTGAAGCATTAATCCTTCAACCTGAGTTAGGTCATCAGTTTATTAAAAAAGCAGAAGTCTCTTCTGAAAAACAATCTTCTTCAAAATCCAATTTATCTCGTTGACTTCGATACCTTGCAGAAGTATAAATTGGGAACTCGAAACAGTTTGACGCGGGGTGGAGCAGCCCGGTAGCTCGTCGGGCTCATAACCCGAAGGTCGTCAGTTCAAATCTGGCCCCCGCAACCATTTGAGAGGCCCGTTTTTGTTGATTCAAAAACGGGTTTTTTTATTTTGTCTTACCTATACTTCTTTTCTATCAATTTTTAAATCAGTTATTCCGAACCGAATTTAAACCAAACATCAATTATTAAAAATCATTCAGATTAAATAAAAAAGGAGAATACATGGTTTCCATTATACGACTTGGCATTGTCAGTCTTATTTCTATTTTAAGCCTCAATACATGGGGCGCAGGAACTTATACTGGTCCTGTTCAAACAATCGCAAGCTTTGATGCATCACTATTAGAAGCTCCGGAATCGGTAGCAGCTTATTTTGATGGAACATTGTATGTATCTTTGTCACTCACCGGACAAATCGTAACGATTTCTCCCGATGGAACTCAAAACCTCTTAGCAACTTTAGATTTGGGTGCACCTCCACTCACTCCTTGCTTAGGATATCTTCCCATTATGGGGGCGATCGCTTTAGATATTGCCGGAAATGCATATATTTCAGTCGCTTCTTGTGATCCTATGAAACGAGGAATTTGGAGAGTGACTCCACAAGGAAACACCAAATTAGTGGCAAGCCTACCCACGGATGCTCTTCCAAACGGGATTGAGGTTTTCTTAGGAAAGGTCTTTGTGGCAGACTCTGGATCTGGCAGGGTGTGGACTGCTTCTATTTTTGGAAATGGTGAACCTGCGAAAATCTGGGCAGAATCAGACTTACTTACCCCTGTCCCAAATCCATATGGTGCTCCTGGATCAAATGGAATTCAGTACTACCGTGGTGAAATGATCGTCGCAAATTCTAGTGCAAACACATTGGTAGCAATCCCTGTGAATCTCTTTAATTTAAAACATGGTGGAGAAGCCTATGTGAAACATCAACTCCAAATTGGATGTGACGATTTTACCTTTGATAAAGATGGAAGCATTTATTGTACAACTGATCCATTTCAAACAATTCAAAAAATTCATGTCGATGGAACAGTTGAAATCCTACTCGATGCTGAAAACGGACTCGATGGACCAACCTCCGCTACGTTTGGACGCCTTGGACACAACACGACTCTTTACTTTAGCAATGCTGCATTTCCATTTTTTCCAAGTACAGGAAATGGACCCTCGATTCAGTCAATTGAACTTGATGTCAGAGGTTATACATTCGATTAATCACAGCTAACTGCAATAATTGAAGCCAGGTGTTTTAAGTAACACCTGGCTTATTTTAGAAGTCATTTATCTCTCCTTAAAATAAAAACGAATGATTGCAATAGGAGTTTAAACTCAAAAATGAATAGATTTTATTAGTCTATTAAAATCACACTTTTAGAGGCTCTCAGATTCTTTTTTAAGAGCTTGATTCATCAGTACAAAGGCTCTTCCTCTGTTTTTTCTAAAACCTTCCCCAGAAACCCAACCAGGATCCCGGAGAAGCACTCTCCATGCACAAAGAGGGTTTTCTCCTCGGAGATTTCTTTTAATCTAAAATAATGTTCTCCATCAAAAATCCCATTGAAAAACAACTTTCCTTTCCATCTCAATTCCGGAAACTCTGCGCTTTGAATCACAGGATTAATTTTAAAATGAGTTCCATCCGGAAGGTTTAAAACGACCTTAGCCTTTTGTTGAGGCTTCAATAAGTCACTGATTTCAGAAATAAAAGGATTCCACTTACTGTAACTATCTGTTTTTAAAAGAATATCCCAAACTTTTTTTGCTGGTGCATGAATTTCTATTGTTGTTTCAATCTGTTTTTTCATAAATGCCATCCTTACTCATCTCTCTCCGAATCACAGTAAAATTATATAAACTTTTTTAGTCTAATATTTTCAAACAGAAAAGACTTTCTATTCAAAAGGTTTGTACTTTTAGATGCATTGCATTAGATCTTCGTTTATGAAAAGCAACCTTTCTCATATTCTCAATCGAGAGTTTACTCTGAGAGCAAAATCTAACCCTCGGTATTCAAGAAACGCGTTTGCAAAAACCCTGGGAATTTCCGCTCCATTTTTAAGTCACCTCCTTCACAATAAAAGAAGACTCACTCCACAGACGGCTCAAAAAATTGCAAAAAATCTCAATCTCCCACCCGAAGAAACGAGAACTCTCATTGATGAATCCATCGGTATTCTTCCTCAAACCGATTCACACACATTTGAACGAACGCTCACTTCTGAAGAGTTTGGTTTTCTTTCGGAAGTTTGGGTCGTAGCACTTCTTGAATACTTAAGTTCACAAGGAGATCGAACACTTCATGGAATTACACTAGCCATGAAAAAGTCTCGCTCTATCATTCGAGCAACTCTTGAAAGAATGATTTCTTTAGGACTAATAGAAAAACAAGGAAACATTTACGTTAAAAAAGAAAAATCTAGAATTTTTAGTAGTGACACTCCAAACACTCATCTTAGAAATTTTCATTCAGAACTATTAGAAAAAGGGAAAGAAGCTCTACTCACTCAATCACCTTCTGAAAAAGTAGTCGGTTCGATGACTGTATCTTTTAGTGAGGCAGACCTCCCCAGAGTAAAAAAAATCATGGAAGAGGCTCAATTAAAAATAGGAAAGATCGCTTTTGAAAATAAAGAAAAAACTGAAGTTTATTCAATGATTTTTGAATTTTTTAGACTTACAGAAAAAAAGAAAGAGAGAAAATAATGAAAAAAATAGTACCCATAGTTTTGATTCTTGCTCAAACAGGATTTTCTCAAAAACCAGAAGTAGAGGGAACTGCCACTGGAGGTGGGGGTAAGTATATTCAAGTTTGTACGGAAAACGGCATGAAAAATGCGCTCTATGATCGAGTCATAAAAGAAAAAGAATCTTACATACAAGAAATTGATATTGCTTCACACCTTTACTTCAAGGAAGATTTTGAACTTCTTTCCCAAGCAGTCATTCAACTTGATCCTTATGTTCCTGGAATTTGGGAGGATTTTCAAAGAGAATTAAAAACAACCACGATACAATTAACTTCGGTTCGACGTTTTGCGAATCACTCTCATAAAAAAATCACACTCTATCACTGTCATTCTAACGAAGAATTTTGGGAAGAATTTAATTCTTATCTATTTGATAATATAAATTTTAGATTCAAAGTAAGATCCAATCCAGAAACCGTTGATCGAATATTACAGTATCTTAATGAAGTCATTCTCTCTGGAGAAGTACTACCTCTTTCTCAAAAAGACATTGTTTTTTTTAAAAATGTTTATTTTTTGAAACCAATCTCACACCTTGCTCCAAAAAAAGAGCATAAGAAAAAACCAATTAACATTGGAACTTTGATTAAAATAAAAAAACACCCTTTAACAAAACCAGCAGTTCGAGCAAATGAAAACCATTTAAAGTGGTTAAGTCAATACTTCCCCTCTCTCACTGACCACTTTAACACCCTCATGCATGAGACCATGAAATGGAGGCTCACTGATGAGCCCATTCCGCAGTCTCATGAAGACGCTGAACCCAATGTCATCAATCAGATCAATAGAGGTGAGCCCCTTATTCAAAAAAACGATTATTTATCTTTGATTGAAAAAGATCGACCAGCCCTTCTTTCTCATGAAGTTTGGCTGACTTATTTAGGTTCATTTGAAAAACTCGACAAAGAACGATATCAAAAAATTACAGCTCTCAACATGGCTTATATTGATCATGACATCGAACATTTCAAAAAAATCTTTCATACACTAACGTCTAAACCTAAAGCAGATCCAACACAGTATCTATCAAAGACTCTTCATCCGACCTTTTACTACAGTAATTTTACTGATCTTTTTTTTAGAAAGATGAACGAAGCTTATACTGTAATTACCTTAAAAATAGAGCCGTTAGATGTTTTGAATTCGAAAACTCTCAACTTTTATTCTTATTTAAATGAAAAAGTAAATGAAGAAGAAGAAAAAGAAATTTACGCGGAAAATCCGGAAATTTTTCTAGAAAGAGAACGCTGGAGTTTTTCAGGGCCATGGTTTGACACCGTTCAATTTTCGAAGAAGAACTTACTTGAAAAAAGAATATGGAATAATTTAGAAAAACCTCTGTTTCGTCGAGATTTTCCTTCATTAAGAAAAACAATGAAACTTTTTAAACGATCAGAGAAAAGAGACTCCGTCTTAAAAAATGGTTTTTGGTACTTTCCTGAGCCATCAGAAGCAAATACACTCCATCTTCTTATTCCTCGATCTCAAAAATTAAGTACTAAAGACACAATCACCATTCCATGTGGTCATTTAAATCTTAAATCTAGGTCACCTCTTCGAAGAACCGTTACATATAAAGTCAAATTGAAAAGAAAATCAAAACTAAATAGCCCTGGAATCGGTCGAGATTATCGTCTTAAATTTTCTGTTTACGTAAATGGTGTAGAAAGAAAAATGCTCCAAGCAACAACCTACTGTGATAAAGACATCACATTTAAACCAGTAGAGTTTTTAACTCAATTTGATTAAAAGAAAAAAGACAGCAAAGAAAAATTCTTTGCTGTCTTTTTATCCATAAAAATTTAAAAGAAGAACACTAAGACCACCGAGAACAAAAAAACTACACCAAAAATAAAATCTCAACGGTTCCTCTTGTTTAACAATTTTAAAGGTTCTTCCATGATAACTCCGAGATCCAACCCAAATCACTCCCTTTAAAAAACTTAATAATCCATAGAGAATCAGTCCAAACCCTCCGAAAAAAACTAGTTCTTTTTTCATGGCTTTTTTACAATAAACTGAATAACTGACGATTCCCCAGTATGTCCAGAACCTTCATGAATGTCTCGATTCAACACCTCAGAAACGAGAATAGAAAAACCAGAGAAATCACTTTCTAAATCTTCTTTTACATAAAGCATATCGAGATTTTTAGGCCCCCCTGTTCCAAGGTCCAACTGCTCTGGGGTATACCCTTCAAGTAAAAAGACTCCTTCTTTTTTTAATCCTGTTCGTATCGATTGATGAATTTTTTTACGAAGTTCTGAAGGAAGGTGTCCAAAAATAGAAACAATCGCATCCCATCGCTCTTTCCCAAAGTCAAAATCAGAAAGATCTGTCACTTGATAATCAATTGAAACTCCATTTTTTTTTGCCAATGCAAGAGCTTTATCTCTTGCAACAGAGGAAAGATCCACCGCTGTCACTTCAAATCCGTGAGATGCTAAAAAAACGGAATTTCTTCCTTCTCCTTCTGAAAGACAAAGAATTTTCTTTTTTCCCTTCAAAAACTCTAGACTTTCAACGAGAAAACCATTTGGCTTTTCACCATAAAGATATTCCTCACTATCATATCTTTCATTCCAAAATTGTTTATTGTATTGAGGTGAATGCTGATTCATTCGCTTAGATCTCCTTTTGTTTTATTCTCCGGGAGGAACGTTCCATCCTCTCGCAGCACAAAGATTCTCACAGTTAGGATTTCCACAAGAAGATTCCCCTCCCTGCGCACTTACTTCTACCGCGCCTCCAGAACAATGCCAGGTAGGAATTCCATCATCCCAACCTCCGAGAATTGTATTTCCATTTGGACAAACACAAGAATCACATCTGGTTAGGTTGTATACTTTATCTTCTTCTGGGTACTGTTCGCAATAAATTCCAACAACTCCATTCATCTCTTCTCGAAGAGTCACAATAGGATCAACAACACACTTTCTCCACTGACAAGAAAAGAAATCGTTATTTTCTTGCTGTTCATCAAGCTCGGCCTCAGTGAATTCTGGACAGCATCGAAATTTACTGACTGGTACCTGAGTTTCATCAACAAAAACAGGTTCGTCGTGATCCGGGAGAGATCCACTGGAAGATCCTGGTTGATCCTCGCAACTCAAATTCATTAAAACGAAACAACCAATCAGGAAAAAATAACGCATCAAAACTCCTTTGTTTATTTGAACTTTGAATATGGCGTTCATGTATCAAAGTCAATAAACGATTACACAGAGCGAGATTGAAGTCTTTATCTCAACTCGTAACTCATTGAATTTATTAAGATTAAAAAAGAAAAGCTCCCGCAAAGAGAACCCTTACGGAAGCTTTTTTACTGATCTATAAAATTGAAAATTCGTTTTCTATGGAATTTTCGGCTCTTTTACTTTTTTTGTTTTTCCTGACAATGACTTTAAAAAAGCCACAATGTCTTTCACTTGTTTTTTCTTAAGATCAACATTGAGCTGAGATTTAGCCATGACACGAACAGCTTCATCTAAACTTTTAACTGCTCCATTATGAAAATAAGGTGCGGTCAAAGCAATGTTTCTCAAGGTAGGAACTCTCCACATGTGTTTATCTACGGGATTTTTTGTGGCCTCAAAACGTCCCAAGTCCTTTTTGAATCCATATTTTTCGACATATGGATTATCGAAAGTTGGAAAGCGCATGAAAAACCCCGTTCCCACAGGAAGAGGAGGCCCTGAAAAGTTCACTCCAGAGTGACAACTCGTACAACCCACTTGCTCAAAAGTTTTCATTCCACGAATCGCTCGCTTACTCATCGCTTTTTTATCCCCTCGCTGATAACGATCAAAAGGACTATTGGGAGTAATTAAAGTTCGCTCATAATGAGCAATTGCTTTTGCCACATGTTCAATTGTAATAGGATTCTCTTTTCCAAAAGCTTTCTCAAAATAAGGAAGATATCCAGGAATGGATTTAATCTTCGCAACCACTTCATCGTGATCCTTCATTCCCATTTCTTTAGGGTTAATTAAAGGACCTTTGGCTTGATCTTCTAACGTATTTTCTCTTCCATCCCAAAATTGTGTTGTTAAAAAAGCGGCATTATAAACGGTTGGGGCATTTCTCGGTCCGAGTTGTCCATGAATTCCCTTAGATACCGGAAGTCCATCGACACCTCCTTTGTTTACATCATGGCAAGTCTGACAAGAAACTGTATTATTCTTCGAAAGACGCTTATCAAAATACAACATTTTTCCCAATTCAATCTGAGCAGGAGTCATCTTCTCACCTGCGGCCAGAGGAGCTTTTTTAGGAAGGGCATCAAACCCATAACTCAATGTGCTCAGTAAACTGAGAAACAAACTTAAGACCATTTTATTCTCTCCCTTATTTTAAACGGTATCTGCAGCCTCAAAGCTTTCTGCTTTTGCCATTCTCCAGGCTCTTGCATATGCTTGAGGAACTTCTTCTCTGTTTAACAAACTTCCATCACTGAGGTAATCAAAAATCTCACCATAGTGTTTAATTTCCCACTGATTAACTCGACGCATTATATGCCAAGGATGCAAATCTGAACTATGAGACAGCCCCATTGCACCAATCATATGAGCAACTTCATCAAGAGTGACTTGATGAAAATTCCGTACTCTTTTTCTTTTGTCTTCCACAACCAGCCCTGCCGTAAGGTAAGGGTCTTGAGTCGCAACCCCTGCAGGGCAGACATTGGCATTACAACGAAGCGCTTGAATACACCCCAAAGAAAGCATGAATGCCCGGGCTGAATAAATGAGATCTGCTCCAAGAGCCAAGCGCTTTATAATTCCAAAGCCAGAAGTGACACTACCTGAAGCAATCACTTTGACCTGGTCTCTCAGTCCCATCCCCTTCAAAACATTATGAACAAAGATCAATGCTTCTACTCCAGGGGTACCAATGTGATTGGAAAACTCTACCGGTGCTGCTCCGGTTCCACCTTCTCCACCATCCACTGCGATGTAATCAGGAGTAATTCCTGTTTCGACCATCGCTTTTGCAACCGCTAAGAACTCTCTTCGTCTTCCTAAACACAATTTAATTCCTACCGGTTTCCCTCCTGAAAGAGATCGAAGTCTTTCAACAAATTCCATCATTTCAATAGGAGTTGAAAACGCAGAGTGCCCAGGGGGAGAAATAATATCTTTTCCCATAGAAACTCCACGAATTTTTGCAATTTCAGGGGTTAACTTTTCTTTAGGAAGAATGCCCCCATGCCCTGGTTTTGCTCCTTGAGAGAGCTTAATTTCAATCATTTTAATTGCATCAAGTTGGGCTTGTTTTTTAAAAAGTGCTTCACTAAAGGCTCCATGTTCATCACGACAACCAAAGTAGGCTGTTCCAATCTGCCAAATGAGATCTCCCCCGGGAGTCTGGTGGTAATGACTCAATCCCCCTTCTCCAGTATTGTGTGCAAACCCTCCATCTTTAGCGCCCCCATTTAAAGCCAAAATCGCATTCTGACTCAAAGACCCATAACTCATTGCAGAAATATTTAAAATACTTGCAAGATAAGGCTGGGTACAATTTTTTCCGCCAATCTGAATTCTCAGTTGAGAAGCATCCACTTTGGTTGGAACCATAGAATGGTTAATCCATTCATACCCTTCTTCATAAACATCAAGCTGTGTCCCAAAAGGAATCGTATCTAAAACCTTTTTGGAACGTTGGTAAACAAGGGATCGTTGTTCCCGACTAAAGGGAGCTCCTTCAGTATTACTCTCAATAAAATACTGTTGAATCTCGGGACGAATCATTTCTAGCATGTAACGAAATCGCCCTAAGATCGGAAAATTTCGTCGAATGGCATGTCTTTTTTGAAAAAAGTCCTGATAACCAATGGCAAGAAAAGGAGAAAGTAAAAGCAAAATTTTCCAAGCAGGCTTCCATACAAACCCTCCTCCTGAAAGAGAAACAATCAGTACAATTGATATGATCAAAAATTCTTTTCTCATGAATTCCCCCAAATAAACTGTAAGATTCTTCTCTCATACTACACTCATTTAGGACGATGAGTGAGACCGAATTTTAGTTTTTTTCTGAATTTTCAGGAAGATAGGGTTTTTATATGAATCAAGTCAAAAACTTTTCTCTTTTTTTACTTGCGCTCTTTCTCTTAGGATCTTGTACTCCTCAGAAAAAAACGCATCTCCCTGTTTCGCGCTCTACTGAGCTCAAAGAAGCTGTTTTTGCGGGTGGGTGCTTTTGGTGTATGGAAGCCCCCTTTGAAAAACTCAAAGGAGTAAAAGAGGTGATTTCTGGTTTTAGTGGGGGTACGCTAAAAAATCCAAGCTACGCTCAAGTTGCCAGTGGACAAACGAAACATGTCGAGAGTGTCCTTGTTCAATATGATCCCAATGAAATTAGCTACAACCAACTTCTGGATATTTTTTGGAAACAAATTGACCCTACCGACTCGAACGGACAATTTGTAGACCGTGGTCCACAATATCGACCAGTTATTTTCTACCAAACAGAAGATGAAAAAAAACTTGCATTAAAATCAAAGCAAAAACTAGCGATGAATCCGACATTCATAAAAAAAGTGGATCATAAACCCATTACAACAGAAATCCTTCCATTTCAGAGTTTCTATCCCGCTCAAGGAAAAGATAGTTATCATCAAGATTATTACAAAAACCACTCGGTGAAATACTGGTATTATCGAGGTCGATCTGGAAGGGACTCTTTTTTAGATCACGTTTGGGGAAAGGATCGTCATTAACGAAAAATTCCGCCCCTTCGTCCTTGATTGTTTTCAAAATAATCAAAATCAATTGAAACGGCTGCCGCAAAGGCTATTTTTTTTTGATTCTCGGTCCACGGATAATTCGCGTAGTGAACTTGATAAGTATCTGCATCAGAAAAAACTTCTCTTAAAATTCCTCCCCATCGTTTATGAATTCCCCCAATCTCCTCTCCGTGAATCCCTCGAATAGGAAAAGTCCATAGTCTCCATAGCGGAGATTGAATTCTAGAAAAAACAAAACCTTGATTATCCAACAAGTCATATTTTTTATACAAAATACCAAAACGCTGCTGAATAAACCCAATGATTTCTCCCTGAGCGCCTTTGACTTCCATTCGAGAAAAAAGAAAGAAAAAAGGACGTTTCATAAAAAGTTGGACTTCTTTTTTCATATTCATCACATGAACAGAGAAAGGTCGCCTTGAACGTAAAAAGCCTCGGACAAAAAAAGCTTTCCAACCTTTTCTTTCTTCAATCACCCATCCTAAAGGAAGTTTTTCTGAATCTAAAACTTGATACTGATTAGCCATTTCCCAATCAACGGCAATTTCTATCCATTCCTTTTGTTGACGAATCCACAGCGTGTGCCCTTCCCACATCCTTTTATCCCCCCTTGTTTTTAAATAAAAAAAAAGGTCTTTGCCTCTCAGTTAAATGAGAGGCAAAGACCTTTTTATTCTATCTCTTTTTTTTTATTAATAAACTTTATGGTGCCGATCAGAAACAGGAAGAATCGCCAATTGACGTGCTCTTTTGATTGCTGTCGTCAAACGAATTTGCTGAGCCTTAGAAAGTCTACTGACTCGAGCGGGAACAATTCGACCACCTTCACTAATGAAAGGCTTTAATGTATCTAAATCTTTATAATCAAAAACGAGCTCATTTGAGAGTCCCATTTTTCCTTTTGTTTTTTCAAATGTTTTATTCTCTGACATAACTAATTTCCTTTACGCTTTCGGCGCTGACTTCTCAGCAACTTTCCTTGCTTGTCGATCCAACGAACGCTTCACTTTCGCAAGTCGTTCTGACAAGTCACCCTCTTTTGCTTTACGAATCGCTGGAGTAATTCCACCAACTTTATCAATCGTTTTAATCGCCGAAGTTGAAAGACGTAAGCTCATTGTTTGACCTAATTCAGGAATGAGATACTTCTTCTTTTGAAGGTTCGGCAGCCATCGCTTCCGAGTTTTAATATTTGAGTGACTGACTTTATTTCCAGTCAAAACCCCTTTACCTGTCAATTCACATACTCTAGACATCTTTTATCCTTATGATTGAGCCGCAGTAAAAACTTCGCCACTTTTCTTTGCAAACCGAAGCTTTGCTCCAGTTTTCTCATCTACCTTCACCCCAGTTCGAGTCGGTTTCCCTGTTTTTGGATCAACCAACATCACATTAGAAACGTGAATGGCCGCTGGATGAGTTGTAATCCCACCTTGAGGATTTGTCTGTGAAGGTTTCACATGTTTCTTCACTACATTTACACCCTCGACCAAAACCCGGTCCCGGTTCAAATAGAGTTTTAAAATCTTGCCCTGTTTGCCTTTGTCTTTACCTGCAACAACTTCAACAAGATCACCTGTTCTTACTTTAAACTTTTTTCTCAACATGACTGATCCTACTTCTTACTATGACTTGGCATCTTCGCTTCAGTGTATAAAACACGTTTTCTAGCGCGTGGGTCATATTTAATCTTTTTTAACTTATCAGGCGTATTTTGCTTATTCTTGGTTGTGTAATAGCAATGACCTGTCCCTGCAGATGAAAGTAATCGAATAATTTCTCTCATTTTTTAGCCGCCTTTCCATAACGTTTATTAAACTTCTCAACTCGACCAGCAGCGTCTAACATACGGGCTTTACCTGTATAGAAAGGGTGAGAAGCGCTAGAAACCTCTACCTTAATGAGAGGGTACTCATTTCCATCTTCCCATTGGATCGTTTCATTGGATCGTTCAGTGGAACGAGTTAAAAATGAAAATCCAGCTCCCACATCTTGGTACACAACATCTCGATATTCCGGGTGAATTCCTTGTTTCATGTCTTTATCCTTACACAACTGTAAACGTTAGAAGCAGGCACAATAATAGAAAGTGCTTCTGATTGCAATCTTCCTCTGACTTCTTTTGTTCTTTTTTTTCGCCATCCCACCCATGAAAATAAACACTTAAATATCAGTAAGTTAAATAATTTCTTTCATCAAACAGACAAACAAAAATCTCTTTTTTTACTTCTCATTCAAAAAAAAGATTCAACATCTTGTTTTCATTTATTAAAAAAGAAAATGAACCCGCGTAAACCTAGACACCACTCTCATTTTTAGTCATACTGACCCTATATGAATCTTCACTGGCAAGATATTTGGGGTCATATCATTGATTTTTGGCACTTCAAAGTTCTCACAATTGATAAAAATGCGATTGAAGTTGGAAACCTCCTCCTTGGGGTCTTCTTTGTAGTCGTTGGAATTCGAATTGCGCGTCGATCAAGTCAAGTCCTCGCACAACGACTTCCAGACGCGATCATTGAAGACGCCTCCTATCGAGCAACGATTGAAGCCTTTGCTTTCTACATTTTGGTGATTTTTCTGACCCTGTTCGGACTTAATATTGCAAATATTCCACTGACCGTTTTCACAGTCGTCGGGGGAGCTCTAGCCATTGGGGTGGGGTTTGGTTCTCAAAACATCGTTAATAACTTCATCAGTGGAATTATCCTCATGTTTGAAAGACCTATTAAAGTAGGTGATTTTATTGAGATTGATGGAACCTTTGGACGGGTCGAAAGTATCGGCTTTAGAAGTACACGTGTAATCTCTTTTGGAAACCGGCATATTATTGTTCCCAATAGCTCATTTCTAGAACAAAATGTTTTAAACTGGACACATATTGATCACTTTGTTCGTGTTTTTGTTCGAGTCGGGGTTGCTTACGGCTCTCCCGTCCAAGAAGTCCGCAAATATTTAATCCAAGCAGTTGAAAAAATAAATACGGTCGTCAAAGACCCTGAACCAGAAGTCATGTTCCAAGACTTTGGAGATAACGCATTGATCTTCGATATTTATTTCTCTACTCGAATTCATCACATCAGAGATATGATGAAAATCAAAAGTGATATTCGCTTTAATATCGATGAAATCTTTAACCAAAACTCAATTGTGATCGCCTATCCTCAAAGAGATGTACATTTAGACAGTCTGAGTCCAATTGAAGTGAAAATCACTTCTGAATCTTCCTCGAAATAAATCAAATAATTCGATATAGATCTCTTCATGTTCTGGATTGGATTATTGACAGCTAGCTATTTTATCACTCTGATGACAATCGCTTGGAAATCTAAACGAAAACTCAATTCAGAAGAAGTTTTTTTTGCCTCGAGAAAAATGACGAGTTCCTCGGTTTGTTTCTCTATGAGTGCGACTGAAATTTCTACAGTCACTTTTGTAGGAATTCCTCAGGCAGCATTTGCTTCAGACTGGAATGCACTTTTTTTATGTGTAGGATTTTTACTCGGAAAAATCACCATTTCCTTTACGATCCTCCCCTTATACCTAAAATTAAAAATTGCCTCTGTTTACGAATTCATTGGAGAAACCTATGGTCCCTCCACTCAAAAGCTAACTGCTACTTTATTTATGACAGGAAGAGTTTTAGGGTCGGGAGTACGACTTTTTCTTGCAGCCTATGCACTGAGTGTCTTCTTTTCTTTTTCAACAAGTCTGATGATCCCTCTCCTCACTCTCACCGTCACTCTCTATACACTCACTGGTGGGCTGAGAAGTGTGATTCAAACAGATACGTTTCAGTGGTGGGTTTTTATGGGATCCGCTTGGATTCTTCTTCTCTATATTTTCTTTCAAACTCCATTTGATCTGAATGACCTTTACCAATGGCTTCATCATCATCAAAAGCTCAACTGGACCTCTGGACATCCACTTTGGAGCTGGGATCGTAAAGATGCTCTCATCACAGGCTTTATTGGCTCTTTTCTACTCACTCTTGCAAGCCACGGAACTGATCAAGACGTCATTCAAAGATTGCTTGCCACTCGTACTCGTTCTGCACAAAAAGCGTTGATTGGATCTGGCATTTTAAACTTTGTTGTCTGGATTACTTTTCTGATGATCGGTTCTTACCTCGCTTATCGGTACGATGGACAAACGATTGATTCTTCTCGAGTGTTTCTGACCTATATTCGAACTGAACTTCCCTTAGCTCTTCAAAGTCTACTGATTGTAGGACTTTTCGCGGCTGCCATGTCGAGTTTAGACTCTACCCTTTGGGCTTTAACTACCAATTTAATTGTGGATTTAAAATGGAATCTCAAACAAAAAAAACGAGGAGTTTATCTCATCGCCATAGCAACCGCCCTCTCTGCAGAAATTGTTCATCAAATATTTATCTGGTCAAAAAGTAAAGAAATTCTCCATTTAGGGATTTCGATGATTACAGTCGTCTACGCTGGCCTTCTAAGCCTTTTTCTTTTTGCTTTTCAAAAACGAAAAGGAAATGAACAAATTGGAAAAGTTGGTCTGCTCTTAGGAATTTTCTCAGCACTCATTTTATTTCTTCTTAGTGAGTTTACCAACCTCTTTTCTCTCTCCTGGTATGTCTGGTACCCTGGAAGTTTTATTTTTTCTTATGGAATGATGAGGCTTTTGGAAAAAATGAACGAGAAGCAAACCAGACAAATAAAATTGTAACTGCAAAAATCAACGTAGAAATTGCATTCGCCTCAGGAGTGAGTCCAAAACGAACCATTGAGTACAACTTCAGCGGTAAAGTCGGGGAAGAAACGCCTGAAGTAAAAAAAGCGACAATAAAATCATCAAAAGAAAGAGTAAATGCAATTAAAAATGCGGAAAGAAGGCTTGGTTTCATCAAAGGAAGAGTGACTTTCCATAAAACTTGATAGGGAGTCGCTCCCAAATCCTGAGCTGCATCTTCATATTGCTGAATGGATCGAGATAACTGTGAAAAAATCACCATCGTCGCATAGGGAAATGCAACCATCACATGCCCGAGAACCATCGAACTCGTTCCTAGTTTTAATCGAATCACACTAAACCAAATCAAAAGCGCAATTCCTAGAACCATTTCAGGAATCACCAAACCCAATGTATTCATAGATTCAAGCATCTTCTTAAAAAAAGACCGAGGAAGCTTTTGTAAAGCAAGGGCAGCCCAAAACCCTAAAAATACCGATAACAATCCAACCACCGAAGCAATCCAGACGCTCGTCCACAAAGCTGAAAAAAGTTCAGGATTCTCAAAGAGTCGTTCATACCAATACAACGTCCACCCAACAGAAGTTCCAAGTCCACTCACAGGAGCATAAAAAGAATAAAAAACTAAAGAGAATAAAGGTAAATGAATAAATCCAATTCCCACAAGAGAGAGAAACGATAAAGTTATTGGAGGATTCCACATTCGTAAAGAATAGCGACTCATAATTTTGCCCGCTTTCGTCTCATTCTACCCACCACAGCAAGTGCAACAAAAGTCCAAATTAAGAGTAAAGTCGTCATTGCAGAACCAAAAGGCCAATCTCTGGTTTTCAAAAATTGATCGGAAATCAATGTTCCAATATAGACACGTTTGGCTCCCCCCAAAACAGAAGGAATGACAAATTCTCCAAGAGCAGGAACAAAAACTAGTATAAATCCACTTTGAATTCCTTCTTTGATACTCGGTAATAAAACCTTAAAGATGATATCGTACGAACGCGCTCCTAAGTCTCGAGCTGCATCCACAAGTGAGCGATCAAACCCTTCAAGCGCTGAATAAAGAGGAAGCACCATAAAAGGGAGATAACTACTCACCATTCCAAATCCCACTGCGAGAAAATGATGGGTAAATGGAATCGGCTCACTCAACCATCCCAAATCAATTAAAAATTGATTAATAGGCCCATAGTCCCCCAGAAATACTTTTACAGCAAAAGCCCGAACAATAAAATTTGTCCAAAAAGGAACTAAAATTAGAATCAAATAAAACAATTTTCTTTTTGGAGTCGCTCGAACAATCATCAACGCAATTGGAAAACCCAAAATAAAAGAACAAATTGCAGTAATCAATGCCAATTGAACGCTTTTCAAAAAAATAGAAAGATAAACCCAGTCAAAAGTTCTGACATAACTTGCAATATTCCACTCAAAGTCAATCGTTCCATAAGGTCCCCGCTTAAAGAAGCTATAAGAAAGCACCCAAATCAACGGAATGATCAAAAAGAACAGAAACCAAATAAAAGGGATAAGGTAAGGAATCGACATTCCTTTTTGAATCCACCTACTCATGAGGAAGAATCACCACATCTTCTGGTACACAGGTTAACGCAACTCGATCACCGATCGACCAGCGAGAAGCATGACTTGATAAAGAGAAATCAATCATTCGATTTTTATCTTGAATTTGTTGTACTGAAAAATATTCAAACGCTCCACGATAGGTGCGTTGAACAATAGTTCCTTCAAACCAAGAATGAGCTCCCTCCTCCAATGGAAAGACTTTCCATTTTTCTGGTCTGACAAGTAAGTCGACCTGTTGACCGACCTCAGGAAGGAATCGACGAATCTTAGAGTGAATGATTTCCCCCGAACCGAATTCAATCTTTGCCTGCTCAGGACTTACTTCTTTGACCGTACCGCTGAAGAAATTCGCATGTCCTACAAATTCCGCAACAAAACGATGAGTTGGATGATCATAGACTTCTTGTGGTGTCCCAATTTGAAGGATTTTTCCATGGTCCATCACAGCAATTCGATCAGAAAGCGCCATTGCCTCCTCTTGATCATGGGTCACAAAAATAAAAGTGTGGTGAAGTTGTTGTTGTAAACTTCTTAAATCTGTTTGCATTTGCTTCCGAAGTTTTAAATCCAAAGCCGATAAAGGCTCATCCAGTAAAAGAATTTTAGGGCGGTTCACAAGAGCTCGAGCCAAAGCAACCCGTTGTTTCTGCCCCCCTGACAGAGTATCAATCAGTCGGTCCTCATATCCAGAAAGCTGGACCTTTTCCAATGAATGTCGAACACGAGCTTCCATTTCATCTGAAGGCACTTTTTTTAGTTTTAATCCAAATGAAATATTTTCATAAACATTCAAATGAGGAAAAAGAGCATAATTTTGAAAGACGGTATTAAATGGACGCGTTTCGGGTGGAAGATGAGTCACTGACTCACCATTAAACTTCACTTCGCCCTCTGAAACGGTGTCTAACCCGGCAATTAATCTCAAAAGAGTGGATTTCCCACACCCACTGGGACCCAACAGAGAGAAAAACTCTCCTTCTTGTACGACAAGACTCACCTGCTCAAGCGCAGTCATCTCCTCATATTTTTTTGTCACCTTTTCAATGCTCAACATCTTTGCAATTATAAGTTAAAGTCTCTGTATGAAAACAATGAATCTCATTCTGGGCTTAACTTTTGTCCTTCATCTATCGGGTTGTTTCTCTGATTCTTCTCCCAAAGAGGTCAATCTGGCCATTTGGGGTCAATACCTGCCGGACCACGTCTACCAAAAATTTGAAAAAACCACAGGCTTAAAACTCAATCTTTTTCATTATGCTTCAAATGAAGAGCTTCTCGCCAAAATTCAAGCCGGAGCCAATGATTTTGATGTGATCGTTCCTTCAGACTACATGATTTCTGTAATGACTCAACTCTCTCTTTTAGAGCCTCTCCAAACTCAAAAAATTAAAAATTTCAATGCATTAGACAAAAAACTTCTCGATCAGCCATTTGACCCAAAAAACCAATACAGTCTTCCCTTTTCATGGGGGACCACCGGCGTTGCACGAAACCAAGCCCTTTACCCAAAAAAAATAGAGTCTTGGAAGCAGATTTTTTCAGACCCAGACCTTGATGGAAAGCTTTCTCTTCTCGATGACATCAGAGAAACAATCGGAATGGCTCTCATTAAAAACGGTCACTCTCCAAATTCTACTGATCCAAAACAATTAGATCAGGCAAAAAAAGACCTCATTGCACTCAAGCCTCGAGTCAAACTCTTCGACAGTGACACTCAAAAACTCCTGCTTTCAAAAGAAGTTGCAGTGGCGCACGCCTATTCAACAGATACATTTCAGGCATTTCGACAGCTCGGAGAGGTGATCGAATATGCAATTCCAAAGGAAGGATGTGTGCTTTGGATTGATAACCTTGCGATCCCTAAAGGAGCTCCTCACCTCCAAAACGCCCACTTACTCATCAACTTTTTACTCGAAGAGGAAAATATGTCACTTGCATCTGCTCAGACTGGGACTTTCCCTTCACACACTAAAAGTTTTCAAAAACTAAAACCTTTATTTCAAAAACTCAAAGGGATGATTCCAACTCCTACTCAGCTAAAAAAATGTCAATCGATCCGAAATATAGGTCCAGAAATTCAACTTTGGGACCGGATGTGGACAGCGATCAAGGTAAGTTCTTAAAAAGGTATTCCTAACGTCAAATTTCCAATCCATTGATCATAGGTATAAATCTCCGGTTGAAGAGAAGCATTCCTTGCTTTGTATCCAATCGCTCCACCTAAATTCCACTTTATCGACGGGGCAAGAAAAAACTGCAAATTGGTATAGTAGATATCATCAATTCGCTGATCAGGTTGAATTTGATCATACCTAACAAATGAATAAGTAAAGCCAGGAGTTAGGGAAAACGAAGGAGTCAATTGGATTACATTGTTAATATTCCATTCAACAACTTGATTTGCATTAAAAACTCCCTGAGCACGCATATCTTCGATTTTAATATAGGTTGATGGTTTCCAAAACCGGCTTCCTGACAATTGCAAAAGACTTACTTGACCTCCCAGATAAAGGCCAGATCCTAAAAAATCACGAGAAACCGTTTCAAGATCAGCAAAGGACCGATTGTATCCCAATGCCCCTTCAACTTTAAAGTAAAGCCGCCCGACAATTCGAGACTGCAAATAAGGCCTCATTTCCACCTTTAAACTTGATGGAGAATAATAAAATCGATCAGAAATTCGAGATCCTAAATTCTGAAACCAGGCACTTGAATAAATTTTCAAACCATAGCGGGTCAGTCCTCGTGGATTGACATTCAAATATAAAGAGAGATCGTGGGTGAAGTTTTCATAGGTGGAAAGTGCTTCATCGAGATAATAGGGAAGAAGCGTTGAGTAGTCCGCTCTCCATTGAACTTTTCGGTCATTTCGAGTCTGTGCGGTTAATTTCAAACCAAGCGTCGGTCCAAAAGCGAGACGAGGCTTCCCCTGACCAAATTCATTTGCATCTGAATACCAGGGTCGATTTGAATCAAAGACCGTTCCTAAAGAAAGGGTTCCATTAAAAGTAGATTTCTTAAGTAGAAATTCTCCATGATCGACCTGAGCCACTGCTGCACTTCGATGAGGAGATGAGGTTCCGCCAAAAGCAGACAAACTGATGAATAAAGATATCCAACCTCTCCACTTCATTCTCAAGCTCCTCAGCGTTTGGATCTATCACAATAAAAAACGCAATGCATCAATTACTCATTTCTATTCCGACTTTTTTATTCAAAAAAAATTTCATCAAAAAATTTCAATGACACAGTTGCTTATTTTTATCAGGTTTATTTCAGAAGATTATTTTTTGAAAAAGAAAAAAAACAATTCAAATCACCTTTTTATTTCAAAAAGTTAGAACAAAATTTCATTCTTAAATTTAAATTTGACAAGTTGCATTATCGCTCGTAGATACGTCTCAGAGAGATAAAGAGGGAGGCCAAGGGGATGACCTTAGCGACCGATAAAAAACACATAGCCGACCATACGGTCAAAACCACTGAAACTGCTTGGAAGCACTATAAACCTCATCGAGGATTTATTGGTGAGACTCAAGTCGATGTCAGTAATTATATCTTTTCCCATCAGAAAGGAATTTCTGGATGGGATGGACACTTTCACGCCACTCATTGGTGCGAAAAAATTCAATCCATTGATTTAAAAGAATACTATCAAATCGGGCAAAAACTGACCGACTTCTTAAGAAAAAGAGACATGACATTCAGTAAGTCTACGAAGTCTGGAAAATATGAATTTTTCACAGTCCCAGTCACACCGACCATTGTACCTCTTCCTCAATCAACGTATGAGTCTCTTGAATCAGGAGCACAAATTTTACTTTTTTGTTTACGAAAAATTGCACAAAGTATTTACGGTTCTACATCGATCGAAGCATCCGAATTTGTTCAATCTCTTCCAGAAAAAACAAAAAAAGTTTTTATTGATGCAGTCCAAACATCACCTCATTATATCGAAGCCCTTCATAGCCCTCAAATGAGAGATTATCCGTTTTTTGATACGGTGGGGCTCGATCTTGTTCTTGTTGGGGACTACCTTGAAAAAGTAAAAAAACTTCCTGACTTAATTGACAGCGAAGCACTCGATCACCTTCCAGAATCTCCTTTTCGGATTTTAGAAATCAACGCAGGTTCTCCTTCTGGAGCTTCTAACAATCTTCATATGATTGAAGCCCTTTCTGAATCTGCTCCAGAACTTTTACAAAGTTTTCAACGAGTTTTTCCGAATGATCACTTTGAAACACTAGCTCAAACGTATCAATCTCTTGGACGGTTCTGGACAGGGAAACAAGATGGAATCACTGTTTTACTTCCACCTGGGGGAAAAAATGGAGCAGCTCCTGAAATTCATCAGCTGGCTGCCTACAGTGGTTTGGTTTATGCTGATCCAGGACAGCTTTACATCGGATCACAGAATAACCTAAGACTGAAAACACTCTCAGGAAAAGACCCAGTCGTGACTTCAGTTTATTCTCGAGTCAATTCAGACTCTGCTCTTTTTGATCCAGACAAAAATGTCTATATGAAAGATCCAGAATCAGGTGAGATTGTTTATCTCACCGATAGTCTTCTTTCAACAAAGAGTAAAAAAGCAAAGAGAATCTTAGATTCAACTGGAAAACCGATTCCCATGGCCTCTGCATTTGCCATTCCAGAAGCCATTGATTTAATCCATCAAAGACGTCTCTATTTGGGTGGGCTCAATCGCATTCTGGATAATAAAATTATTTTAGCTACATTGACTCAATACGCTCCTTTCTTTTATCAAAAAGAATTGCAAAAAGAAGGATATGACCTTCGGTCTTTAACCATTCGTCCCCCTGAAACTCTTCCACCAGAAATTCAATCAGTGGAAACCATTCAAAAAGCCCCTGATCAATGGGTTATTAAAGCCCCTGATCAATCTGGAGGCCAAGGGGTTTACATCTTAAAAACGTTAAGTGAGAGAGAAAAACAAAAAGTAATCAAAAAAGCACTGAAGTCACCAAACACTTATGCCTACCAACGTTTAGTTAATATTGCTCGAATTCCTGTAGCAATGAAAAGAACGAAAAAAGATCCAATTCATCTTGCAAACCTCGCTGCAGATATACGAATGTGGGCGTTTTATGGAGCGGGAGAGGATTTTACGAAACCAAAACTCACTCATAATGGACTGGTGAGATTTGCTCCCGAAGAAACAGGAGAAAATAGCAGTATTGTCAATACATCAAAAGGTGGTGGATACGCTCCTTTGATTGTAGTGGATGACCTCAATCATCCTCAAGCCGTACCCACAACTGAACTCATGAAAAAATCTCATGCAGTTCCTATTCAAATTGATACGCCCGTATTTGTAGGAGCACAAATTTATCAGGTAGGTTACATTCTCAAAACGATTGAAAAAGAACTTTCATCAGAGAACTGTTTGGCGGAAAGAGTCCTTGACCTTTTAGAATCACTCAAATGGCAATGCCGTGAAATTCTTTCATACCTTCATCCCAATCAGATGGAACCGGTGAATCATTCCATTCGTCTTTTAGAGAAACTTGTTTCAAAAAAGAAAATCGAAAAAAGAACTCAAGAAATTCAAATTCTAAAAAATCAGATTATTTCGAAATTGAGTCAAATTTCTTCTGAAGCAACCCATGAAACCCTTGACGAACTCTACTGTCTACATAATGAGTGTCTTCATTCAGAAGAAATTGAGAAAGATCAAAATTTACTCGAAACAAAACTAAAAGGGAGTGAAGTTGAGGTCGAATTATACGGAATTTTAGAACTTCTAAGATATTCTCCTGAAATTAAAAGAAATGATCAGTATCAAGTTAAAAAATGGATGGATGAATTTAAATCTTTGATGAGAGAACGTTTTAATTCTCACAAAGATCCGACTTATCTTCAAATCCTTGATCAAGCAAGCTTGGAGCAAGAGCATACTTATGACGTTCTTTTCTATAAACGAGGTGATGCGAAGGCGATCACTCCATTTAAAGAAACCAATTCTCCAATCGCCACACTCCATGAACTCAATACAGGAGAACTTTTATTTGAAAGTAATTGGGTTTCTAATGAAATTAAATCAATCCGAAAAGAATGGTTAAAAGTCTTAGAAGAAGCAGAGTCTATCGCTATTGAAAAAAGAGAACATTTCATTGATCTCAAACGTGAAGTTCACTTTAAAAAATTTCCACAATTGAGAGAATATCAAGAATTGATTCACAAAAATGACAATACAGATATAAATTCTATTTTAAAAATATTAGAAATTATGCCGTATGCAAAATTCAATTTAACTCGTTTTGCTGAAAAGCAAGGGTGTTCGATAGATGCTCTTTTCAAAGACGATTTGTATCCAAATAAAATTGCTTTTTTAACGGAGAAAAAAAGAAATAAACTAAACATTGGAAATTCTCATACTGCAGGTGAATGCTTTGCTCAAAAAAAGAACTCAAGCGACTACTTCTCTGAAAGTGAAATTCACCTTTGGGTCAATGAAGAACTTCCTTTATTTAGTAAAATCTACACTGCCAGTCATGAATTGATTCATTTTCATCAAATAGAAGAAATGATGAGATTTGAAGAACAATGCATTGGTAAGAGCCGAGTGAGTTTAGCTCAATTTCTAAATTATTATGGACAATTCCTTAGTGTATCTACCCAAGTCATTGAGAAACATTCAAATGAAAAACAAAGTGATCGTCCAACGTTATACGGACTTGCTGACCAAAAGTTACTCGAAAAGAAATCACCTCTTCTTAAAGAGCTATTAGATGCTTACCGTTTAGGAACAGAAGCTTTTAAAAAAGTTCTGAAAAAATATGGAGGGTTTTTAGGGTTTTCTGTACCTGCTTCAACTTCAACACGAGTCAAAGCACTAAGAGAAATTATTCCTGCATTTGAAAATGCAAAGAATATTCTTTTTGCTAAAGAGCTTGGACTCAGAGTCCCTTTTGATGAAGTACAAGCAGCTCTTCCTATCGCAAATGCAGAACAAGTCGAAAGATATCGTTCACTGATTACTTCTGCCCTAAAGCAACCAAAACTAAATTTACGAGCATTGTATGTAGTTGCAAACCATCAACTTCCGGGAGTTTCTTTTCGGTATGATCCAGATAAAAAAAATACATTTCTGGTCAATCCGCAAGCAACACCAGTGTATTTGGCTCAAAGCTACAATTCAATGCAACAGTAAAAAATTTCGTAGGGACACGAAATTAAGAGAGAGAAACAGAGAGGGGTGCTTGTCACCAAGCAAAGAAAGATGAAGCAACAGATTCATCAGGAACAGGACTCTATTCAGTCAATTGGTCACTTGGAAAAACAAGTGGAGACAATTGAATTTAAGAGTCTCTATACTGACATAAGATCAATTGAAACATCAATTTCTGATGTTCTGAAAAAAGTTGTTTTTTTATCTGATAAAACAACACTCGAGGTTCATACTCAGTTCCGAGAAAATGGGTTTTCTGGAATTCGTGTTTCACTCGACCTGAATCATTGGATTCACTTTCAATTTGCTCCCCTCATTTCTGGTGGATTTATCACAATCACCGAGTCCCAATTTAACTCAACTTATGAAAAAAGAATTGATCTCTTTGAATCAGGAGGAGAACTAAAAATCTCCGGTGCACTTTCTCATCCTAATCTTTTGTATGTAGATTTGATCTCCATGGAAGATCGCTGTCCTTTTATCTCTCATCTCTATAGTATTCTTTCTTTTGAATATACTGCTGCAAAAGATGGGAATGCGTTTTCACAAAGAATACTAACGATTCATCGTTTCTTAGAAAGCCTCTCTCCCCATTTAAAAAGAAAACTTGGCGTAAATCAAAAACAAAAAGATCCAGCTCTTGTTGCATTTAAAAATCGGACTGAAATCAGTGCATCAGATTCAGCTCTTCACTATCCCGAACGCAGAAAACTCATAAAAAAAATAGCGGATGAACGAAAACAGTTCATTCAAACAAAAAGCCGTGTTCATAAACTCAAAAAATCGACCTACTCCTTTCCTCTTTTTCTTCAATGGATGGGAATTCGATTGAGAAGCTTTACAAAAAAACCTATCGATAATTTGATTGGACTCATCAAACGAATGACCATAGGGAATTTGATTTGGTTTTTTCAGACGGTACGAAATAATATTGGTTACTCAATTGCGCTTGCGGTATACGCGCCATTTACCTTTTACTTTATTACTCAACCCGTAAACCCCCATGCAATGTGGGCGGTAGGAAAAATTAGAACCGCTCTGATTAGTACATTAAACGAATTTGAAGAGTACTTAGAGGAAACGAAAACACCTCCAGTAGTCATTTCAGCACCGAAAACCAGCGCTGCCATTAAAACGTTAAAAAAACTTCCTCTTTCCACTGATTCTCTGAAAGTAGATCGACAAAGCTGGGAAGACCGAATGAGTCATTTTAAAGATATGCAGATTGCTTATGAAGAGAATATGCAAGTTGCACCACGAATGGGACGTCTTGAGCAAATGGAAACACAACTCAACTTCCCTCTCATCGCTGAGTCTGCGTATCGAGAAATCACTCGATTTGAAGACTCTCTTTCTCAAGCAAAACGCAAAAAACCTCACTTGAATCCTTATTTCAATGCTGAAGAAAATAGAGCTCAAGAGCTAAAACTCTACCTCTGGGATCGAATGGTTCGATATCTTTATGATCATAAGTACGTGGTAATGAATGAGTCTGATGAACAAAAGTTTATTGATCCATATATTGGAAGAGGATTTATCTTCTTAGAGTCTTTAACGCACGATCTTCAATCTAAAAATAAAGATCTAAAAAAGCCTTATGGATTTGAGAGAGTTGAAAAACTTGCTCGTTTTTATCAAAAAAAGAAAAAAAATGGAAAAACAGTACTGGATCGAATTCAAAAAAATTCAACTTTATTTCAACAAAAAGACCCTTACGACTCAAAAGAGCTCAGATCTTATATTCAACGCCAGTGGGAGATTTTATACCTTTTACAAAACAAAGCCCAAGAAGCTTCGAACTCCGGTCTTCAAATGTATACCTGGTCTGTCAGAAATGCGATTTGGGTAATTGAATCTCTCTATTCCTCAAAACGAAGAGAACTTGAACTCCTCTTTGACAATACTCGTTCTTTTAAAGAGAAGAAAAGAGAAATTTCCTTTGAAATTGACCCCTTGCTTGAATCTCTTTTTCATATTCTCACGCTTGAATACGTAAGTATTCAAGGAGAACTCTCTGAGCGCCTAGAAAACGATATAGAGTCAAAGCAAAGAAGAGTAGTTATCCAGAATATTGAAAGTTACTTAAAAGACCGTGAAAAATACCTTTTGCCAGCCCTTCAGAACTAAGTTACTTTTGAAGAATGTCAATTTATCTCCTTAAAAGTCATGGTGAATGGATTCATATTGCAATACTCATAGGACGAATCTTTATCGGTGTCTGTTTTATGATTCATGCGTTTGGAAAGCTCGGCTGGGTTGGTCCAGGAGGAAGCATGAAAGGATTTGCAGGCTGGCTAAAAAGCCTGGGAGTTCCCATGCCAAAACTGCAAGCTTATTTAGCGATGCTGAGTGAGCTTGTCGGAGGAGCTGCACTTGCCCTTGGGCTTTTGATGAGACCTGCCGCAATTGTTCTTTTTTTTACAATGGTGGTTGCTGGACTGATTGGACATAAAGGAGGAGGGTACTTAATTACCAATAATCCTCCAGGAGCCGAATATACTATTAATCTTGCTGTGATATTAATGGTCTTTTTTGTAATAGGACCAGGGAGATATTCTCTTGATGCGATTCTTTTTTTATAGTTTTCTGATTCTTATTCATTTCAAAACTTTTGCATTTGCCAAAGATCTCAAAGAACTTTCTCATGCTCTAAGTATTGAAGGAAAAAAAGGAGCTTCTTGTGATCAAAAAGTGGTCAACGACCTTATTTCTCAAGGAGCTTTTTTGCAAGCAGACCTCATGGAGCTAGACATAGAAGAGTACGTCCAATGCAATCGTGTGGTCACAAGTTCATACCTAAGAAGTCCCCTTAAAAACAAAGCTGACATCAGCATTCTCCTCTATAACACGACCAAAGCTCTTATAGAAAAGGTCCATCAAGGTTCAACAGAAGCAAAGGTACAACTCAAGAAATATGTTCCCGTCTTTAAAAAGATGGCAGCACAAATTCAAACAGATTGTACAAATCAACAGCAAAGCCTATGCCCCTACTCCCTTTCCTACCAAAAGGCGCTAAAACACATTGATCACTTCTTTGCAAAAAAATAAAGTCATGCTAAAGACACGGAGTGTCTTTAGTACGAGAAATCAAAGAAAAAAATAAACTCTGGGAGCTCATGAAAAAGGATCCATGCGCGTACCTATACCTTATCGGGGATCTTGATCCTTTTTATTTTCCGAAAACCCGTTGGTTTACCATTAAAGGACTTCCAAGTGTTTTCTTACTCTATCAAGCAGAAAAACACTCCATTCTAATTACACCAAAAATTCAAGATTCCAGCACGCTATCAGAAATCCTTTCTGAACTTTCTTTTGTTCTACCTGAACGGTTTTACCTCGACTCTCCAGCCCGCCCCAAAGCCGATAGAAATTTTACGATTGGATTCTCTCACCCTCATCAGCGCATGTTACTTCAAAATCCTTCTTTAAAAAGAAGAAACCCTTCCCTTTTAATCCAAAGCTTAAATCATTCTCATTCTCAACAACTCCTTGATTTTTATACCCTCTCCTATCCAGATCATTGGTATGATTCATTTATGATTGAGACCGGAAAATTCAAAGCAATCATCAAAGATGATCAAATTCTTTCTGTTGCTGGAATTCACACTTACTCTCCTGATTATAAAACAGCAGCGCTAGGAAACATTGCTACTCATCCTCTCCACCGAAACCAAGGGTATGGATACGAGGTAATTACAGCTCTTTGTTTAGAACTCATGAACGAGTGTCAATGGATTGGACTCAATGTTCTAAGTAAAAATAAAAAAGCAATCGACCTTTATCATCAAATTGGTTTTAAAGATCAATTTACCTTCTACGAAAGTGAAATCACAAAAAAATGAGTAAATTGCGAATTCAAAAAATCCTATCCCAAGCAGGGCTTCTTAGTCGAAGAGCGGCTGAAAAAGCAATTGAATCCGGCAGAGTAAAAATAAATGGAAACGTGATTACTGAATTAGGAGTCAAAGCAGATCCAACAACCGATTTGATTGAACTTGACCATCAAAAAGTGATTCTTGATAAAAAAAAGGAATTTCTACTTTTTCATAAACCGATTCAATGCTTAACCACTAAACACGATCCTCACGGCAGAAAGACTATTTATGATTGGATTCCAAAAAAATATCATCATCTCAATCCCGTGGGAAGACTTGATTATGAATCTGAAGGACTTCTTTTACTCACTAACGATGGCGACCTAGGAAATAGACTCATGCATCCAAGCTTTGGTGTAAGAAAAACTTACGAAGTTCATTTAGACAAAGAACTCGATGAAGTCGATCGACACCACCTTCTTTCTCAAATTCTTCTCGAAGATGGTCCAGGACACTTTGAAGGACTTCATACACTCTCAAAAAAAGTCTATGAGGTAGAAGTCAGCGAAGGAAGAAATCGCTTTGTTCGAAGGATGTTTCAAAATCAAGGATATGAGGTTTTAAAACTCAAAAGAATAGAACAAGGACCTCTAGAACTTTCTCACCTCGCTTCTGGAGAATTTAGAATTCTTTCAGAAAAAGAAGTTACCGATCTGGATCAAATGATTCCAAAAAAGAAGTCATGAATTTACAAAAAATAAAAAACCAAAACATTAAAATTCCACAATGTACTCTTTGCCCAAGGCTCATCGAACACTGTAAAAATATTTCAGAAAAAAAAAGAAAAGCATTCATCAATGAAAAGTATTGGGGCAAACCAGTCCCTAGCTTTGGCGATCCAAAAGCAAAACTCTTTATTCTAGGATTAGCTCCTGCAGCCCATGGGGCAAACCGTACCGGACGTATGTTTACAGGAGATCGCTCAGGAGAATGGCTTTACCGAGCCCTTTACAAAGCGGGGTTTTCAAATCAGATGGAATCGGTTCATTCTACAGATTCTTTAAAATTAAAAAATGCATACATCACTGCAACAGCCCATTGTGCTCCTCCCCAAAACAAACCTACTCCAGAGGAAATTAAAAACTGTCTTCCTTATTTAGAAAATGAAATCAAATGGATTCCAATAAAAGTTTATTTAGTTCTAGGACAAATTGCTTTAAATTCACTTTGGAAGACACTTAGTCCAAATCAAAAAAAACCAAAATTCAAACACCTCGGAGAACACCGCCTTCCAGATGGAAGGGTGATTTTAATGTCTTATCATCCAAGCCAACAAAACACCTTTACAAAGAGACTGACTGAACCCATGTTCGATGAAGTTTTTCACAGAGCAAATCAACTCATTCAATCTTAGCTTTTCTTTTTCAGGGACAGAGTCAATTGGAAAGTTGCGGCAGGTTCGTCTAAAACACCTGGAACATGAGCAACTACAGATACAGAAGTTTCCACTCGATCTCCGGTCTGTATTGCTTCTTGGACTAATGCTTTGACTCGATCGGCATCATCACTCACAAAATGACAATCTCCTTCGACTCTTTTTAAAAACTGAGCTTGAAAATCTTTAAAGATCAGAGAAATCTTTTCTCCGCTTTCATCAATGGCTTTCATAGCCACGAGTCCTCCTGCGATATCTGCACCACAGGCAAGAACCCCAAAATACATACATCCTAAATGGTTTTTCGTTCGTCGATTTAAAGGAATAACTACCGTACAGCCTTTTTCATCAACTCGGAGAACCTTAGGCCTAATAAAAAAAAGAACAGGGATTTGCATCAAAGAAAACACTCTTAAATAGAGCGTATTCCTAAGGTTCTCAGGAAGCGGAGATAACAGCTTCTGTACTTTTGATTGAATAGACGAACGCCCGCCTTTAGAAAGACCCATCATTCCCCCCGAACGTATAAATAAAAGCTTAGAATTACTTCTTAGCTACGTGTCTTCTTCGATAAGCCACTTTTCTTTCAGTAGAACGCTTTGACTTTTCTTCGAAAAAGGTTTTTGCAAAATCACGATCTTCGTGAATTTTTTTTGAAAGTGCTTTTCTGAAAAGCTTCTTTAAAGTTTTTCTAGAAAATTTACTTTTATCAACAGTTGCCGCTTCAGACATAAAAACTCCTTATAAAAACAAACCCCTTATATAGAACAAAGCTGCTCTGGCTTCAATCATTCTCTTCTATCCTTCTGGTAATTTTCTCTCTTCTCAGCAATAAAGACCTGCCGCGCAATAATAAACCAAAAAAATCAACTTAAGTGACTAATATTTTATCAATAAAAATAAATAGTTAATAAATAAAATTCCGTAATCAAGAATCTACGCCTCATCCCTGAGGATCACTTGCCAGGATCAGCTCCTCCTTCTATGTCCTTAAGAAAAGTTTCAAAGAGTTGCCTAGACCAGGCATGTACAGCTAGAAGTTGTACGCTCCTCCCCAGAAGACCAGTCCCCATACGGGACTGGTCTTCTGACACGAGTTCACCTGTTTTAAATGGATGAGGAGGATAAAAGAATTTTAAAGATGATCCTTTCTCCACTTATTCTTTCAAAAAGAGCCATTATTCAAAGACGTCCTTTTCAAACAAAACTGATGTGATATATGCAACTCATGAAGTTTTCGATACTTACGGTCTTTTTTCTGCTATCAGGAACCTCTTTTGCTGATGATTTTTTCTGTAACGAGCTTTTTGAAATTGAAGATCCAAACAGCAGATTAGTTCCAGCCAATCAAAAACCTCAATCAATGATTGATCAAGAAAGAAAAAAGGCGGACCTTAGATTCATTCAAGAAGCATTTACAAAAGTCTCAGGGTCGACTTTTGATTTTTCTGCTGTCATTTTTGAACATCAAAACAATGACCTCCTCCTTGCAGAGGAAGAAAAAATAGAACTGACTTTAGATGAAATTAAAAAATTTCTTCATGGAGAGATCCCAAAGCTTCATCTTACAGAGTTTCAATATGATATTTTCAGTATGGAAATTACATACTATTTCACAGGAAAACTTCTTGGCATTAAAGACAACGACCTGGGGATTCACCCTCAATCTTTTGATCACTACTTTCATTCTATAGAGTCAGAATTTAATTTAAACAATCCCCCAGACCCCCAGGAAATCTCTCCTAAAGATTATGCTGAAATGCTCACTCAGATTGTTTTAAAGTATCTCAAACAAAACGAACAGATTGTTCTCATTGATCTTTTTTAGCGTTTTCCGTGACAACTCACGATACGTTTGTCCAAGTCAACGTCTTTTCGTTTCATATCAAGCTCAGCGCGTTCTCGAGCCTGTTTTTTATACTTTCTTCGCTGAAGCAATCTTGGTTTCCTTCCATGCTTCTTTTTATGAGCTTCGACTAATTCAAAATAATGTCGATTCTCATCTGCTTTTAAACCACTTTTGATTTCATCAACTCTAGATTGAATCGCTAAAATCTCAGCAGGCTGCCGATCCGGGTCGTACATCCGCACATTTGGATGAGTATCCGCCAAGCGTTCTCGAGCCTCTTTTGCTTGAGCTCTCATTTTATTAGCAAAAGCTTCATTCTGATCCATTCTTCTAGAAAGATCTTCAAAAAGTTCAATTTTATTCGTTTTATTTTTAACTGCCGCATCCGCAATCATTTCTTTATAAAGAGCTGGATCGTTAACCTTAATCTGAGCAATCATCGCATTGGTCACATCATCAAGATCTCTTGAAATTTCCTTATTCAATCGAGCTGCTTCATTTTCAAGAGCTTTCATTTTTCGTCGACTGATCCGCCCTCGATGAGACACGATTTGATCTTCAATCCTTTTCAAGCGGCTCATTTTCTTTTGAAGCCCCTTTGCGGTAGCAAGCTCTCCAGTCACTTTAGATAAGGTATTCCAATCCTTAATTCGACGAGCAGCCCCCTTCAGCTGCTTTGCCTTCGCATACCCTTTTCCTAGGACGTCTCCACCCAAAACCCCAACTCCATTCATTGCAGCACTTAGAACTAATTCATCGTAAATCGCTTCAACTTCTTGGGCTGCCTTTTGAGCAGAATCATAGTCACATACTCCTTTTCTTCCCGCATTTAGGAGTTCACATGCCGACAAAAAGGATGCTTTCTGAGATTTGTGGTTCATATGATCAAGAAGCTCTAATGCTTCTCCACCAAAACACGCAGCACCTATTCCAACAGTGATCGGTAATCCCACACCTGATGCTCCCACTGCCACTTCTCCAAGTGTACACGCCACCATCGTAAACGTCTGAAATGCGTCATGTTTAAAATCTGCATTATTGGTCAAATTGACACACTCGTGAGCATCTCTCATTTTTCCATAAGCGGTAATTTTTCCGTCCGCACCCACTCTTCTTTCATCTTTTAAATGACCAGGATCATCCACGGAAACTAAAGCTGCCATATTATTTAAATAAGAAGTGATTTTCCCAGCTTGTTTTAAATCAGGATCACATGTGGAATGGATCAGTTTCAAATATGCATCTTTTCTTTCTTTTCTAATTTTTGTTAATCGAGAAGAAATCTCTGCATCACTCAGAGATGAATCTCCAAATTGAGTAACAAAAGGAAGACCATCTCTTGAAATTTTATCTTTAGTAAATCCCCAACCTTTAAATTCGATGTCATACCACTTCATCGCTTTTTCTTCGCTTCCAGGGTTTCCAAGAAACTGAGAAGCACCAGGAGCACCCCATTTGACTTCTGGACACTCTTGCGCAACTTCTTCATAAAGCTTTGTTTTTTGAATCACAAACTCTTTATCTTCTTGAGAAACCATGTCAAGAAGAGCGTCTGGGTCTTTTCCAAACAGTCGTGTCCTCACTGCATTTCTTGCATCAGAAATTCTTTTTGCGCATGAACGAATTCTTTTAGGATCGATTCTATCCTCTTTTTCAAGTTGGTTTTTTCGGAAAGGAACCACAGGTTGAATGTTCCCTTTTTCGTCTTTCTCAAAACCCATCGCATCTAAAAGACTTGGATTAATTTCACACATCGATCCATCAAGCCCCAAGGATCCAAATGTTTTCTTCCTCGAAGCAGGAAAAGCTCCCTCTTTCTCAATAGGAAGATCTTCTAAAAAATCTTCTTTATAGGAATCGGAAAGTACTTTTAAAAACTTCCTTCGAAGCATTCGGTCATATTCACCCACAGTCACATCGGCTTTTTCATGAGCAAGGTGTTCAGCTAAGTCACCTACAGTGGTACCTAAAAATCCCGTTCCACTTTTTTTACATTCGACACAAACGCCATCATCAGGAACACCAAGACTGGACGCTGCTTCTTTCTTATACTTTAAGTTTGCATCTTTTGAAGCGACTCTTTGGCAAACTGAACTAGAGTCAAAAACTTTTTCACTGATTAAATTTCTTAAAGAAGCAATATCATTGGTAATACTCCAATGATCTTTATCATCAGCTAAAACGACATTACCAGAGGAAGAAGCTGCGTCTGCATTTCCACCGCCAGCAACGCCACCAAAACTTCCGCCCTTTTCCCCATCTGAGCCACTTCCTCCTGAGCCCTCACCGTCCTCATCAGAACCTCCTGCTCCTCCTCCTTTTTTTAGAGGAACAAAAGCTAAGCTCGGAACTTCCCAAAGCCTGTCTTGAATCACTTTAGGAGAAGTACACTGATCTCTCAGTTCTTTTTGTCTTATTTTAGTATCTGAAACTTCACTTCCATCGAGCTGAATCAAAGCAGCGACACAATCTCTTCTCGCCCAATCCCATGCGGTTGCGTAATCTAATTCATTACCAAGACCATTTTCCATCACTCCACGACTGAGCTCATACTTCATATCTCCCAGCTGTTCACGTACGCATGCTCTTGCCTTTTGTCCTTTGAGTCCTTTACATACGGCATCAAGTTCCTTTAAGACTGCACCTATTCGAGCCAATCTTCGATATTCAAGATTAGCTTTTTGAAAACTTTGCCCTGGAGTTTTAGAAAGGCGAATTGCTTTCTCTCTGGCTTTTTTAAAGATTTCTTCAAATGCTTTTGGATTTTGTAAATGACTCACAAAACGAGAAACATTTTTTTGCATCATATTTGTCCCAGAAAGACTTTCATCATCTCTAACATCAAGTCCCTCTACGAGGACCGCTAAATGCCCATACTCAAGAGCGACACAATCCGTAACAAACGTTGGAGGCAATGCAGCCCCGTTTTCACTTCTTTTTCGTGCAATCGAATGGCAGTACTTATCCACTGCAACTTCTTTAAAAGTCGGTCTTACCTTAGAGAAATGTCTTCCATATCCGGTAATCCCTGACTTTTTTGACTTATTTTTTTTATCAATCAATTTATTTTGGATGTTTTGATAACAGTCGATCACCGATTCTTTGGTATCTGCACCTTCACAGTTTGCTTTTTTAAATAATCTTTGAGTGTATTTAACAATGTACTTATTCCGCATATAAGTTCCTGCAGACCCACTATGAATACAGCGTTGTTTTACTCTTTCTGGAATCTGCTGATAGTCTTCCTTAATGCTCGTGCACATATCTGCTATTTTTTGTGCATCTTTTTCATTTTCTCGTAGTTCTTTTAGAGTTAACTCCAGGCCATTGTTCTTGAAAAAAACAAGAGCTTCTTTTTCCTCTTGGGTTGCAGGTCCACCAGAAGCCTGACTTATTCCCATCAACCCAAAAAAGACCACTGAGAGCGGTAAAATGAAATGTTGTATTTTCATGATCTTAAACCTTTTTTTTACTTTTAGATTCATGGACACCAAAAAGCCCATAAAACCTTAACTTCCTATCGGAGTAATAGAAGTGATCCTTAACCTTAATATCTGACTTTTAAGGTTATTTTTCAACAGTATTCATATAACTTATTGTTTTTTATAATAAATACCTCAAAACACCCCCACTCCTTTTGCTTTTCTTTAAGCTTTGATAGGTTAACTATTGAAATCACAAACAAAACGCTAAAGGGGCTCGTTTATGTTCTGGCAAATCAAATCCTACGAAGAATATCAAAACGCTTACAAAAAAAGTCTTTCCGAACCGGAAGAATTTTGGGGAGAAATTGCCAAAAGTTTTCAATGGAAAAAGGAATTTGATTCCGTTCAAAGTGGAGACTTCAAAAAAGTGGATGTAAAATGGTTTGAAGGTGGAATTCTAAATATCACAGAAAATGCACTCGATCGTCATTTAGAAAAACGCGGAAATCACACTGCTCTTATTTTTGAACCAAATGAAGAAAACTCTGAAACAAAAAAATATACCTTTCAAGAGCTTTATACTGAGGTTTGTAAGACCGCAAATATGCTAAAAAGCAGTGGTGTAAAAAAAGGAGACCGCGTCTGTCTCTATATGTCGATGGTCCCTGAACTATTAATCAGCCTCCTTGCATGTGCTCGTATTGGAGCAGTCCATACTGTTGTTTTTGGTGGTTTTTCAGCAAAAGCCCTCAGTGATCGAATCAATGACTGCGAATGTAGTCTACTGATCACTAATGATGGTGGGTTTCGAGGTGAAAAGACTATTCCTCTTAAGGAAATTGCTGACGAGGCGTTAAAAACTTGCCCATCTATTTCTAAAGTGATCATCCATCGAAGAACCTATTCTGATATTTCACTTCAAAATGGAAGGGACTTTTGGTGGCATGATCTTCAAAGCTCCGCTGCTTCCGAATGTCCTGCTGAACCCATGCAAAGCGAAGACCCTCTTTTTATTCTTTATACTTCTGGTTCCACAGGAAAACCCAAGGGCGTCGTTCACACTACCGCAGGATATATGGTTTGGGGTGCGTATACTTTTAGAAATGTTTTTCAAATCAATGACAAAAGCATTTACTGGTGTAGCGCAGATATCGGATGGGTTACTGGTCATACCTATCTTACATATGCTCCTTTAATTAATGGAATCACAACAGTCATGTTTGAAGGAGTTCCAAACTATCCGCATCCAGGGAGGTTTTGGAATGTGATTGAAAAGCATAAAGTCTCACATTTCTACACTGCTCCAACAGCAATTCGAGCCCTTATGGGACAGGGAGACCACTGGGTTGAAAGAGCCGAACTCAGTTCTTTAAAAGTATTAGGTACTGTAGGCGAACCTATCAACGAAGAAGCGTGGATTTGGTACCACGATATTGTAGGAAGAAAAAAGTGCCCTGTTGTCGATACGTGGTGGCAAACAGAAACCGGTGGAATCATGATTTCTAATCTTGCGGGAGTCACGCCAATGAAACCCAGTTACGCAACCCTTCCACTTCCCGGAGTCGAAATCGTTCTTAAAAATGACAAGGGCACAGACCTAACTGGAAATAATATTGAAGGAAATTTATGTATCAAACGATCCTGGCCAGGAATTGCTCGAACCGTTTTTAGAGATCACGACCGCTTTAAACAAACTTATTTTTCCACCTACGAAGGTTATTACTTTACAGGGGATGGATGCAAAAAAGATGAAAATGGACTCTATCGAATTACAGGGAGAGTGGATGACGTCATTAATGTTTCTGGTCACCGAATTGGAACCGCTGAAGTTGAAGATGCGATTGACCTTAACCCTCACGTCATTGAAAGTGCGGTGGTAGGATATCCTCACGACATCAAAGGACAAGGAATTTATGCTTTTTTAATTTGTGATCAAACTCTTTTAGATCAAGAAGAAATAAAAAAGAGTATTTTAAAAACGGTCACTCAACAAATCGGTCCCATAGCAAAACCAGACAAAATTCAAATCGTCTCTGGACTTCCAAAAACACGGTCTGGAAAAATTATGAGAAGAATTTTAAGAAAAATTGCTTCTGGAGAAACTGAAAACCTCGGTGACACCAGTACCCTCTTGGACCCTCAGATTGTGGAAGAGCTTAAAGAAGGGAAAGTCTAAAAAGATTGATAATCGAGTCAATCGAAACAAACTTTCCTTTTTAGAAGTACTATTTTTCGCCTGTAATAGAACTTATTCGAAGTTCCAGACTAAATCGTTACAATTTTAATAGTAATTTCAAATAAATGCATGGGTCGAACCTGAAATTTGAATCAAAGGCCCTACGAACCTTCTTCATTGAAAACAATGACTTATTGCGTTATAAAAACTCCATGAAAAGACTTCCTTGGGGTACACGCTTCACAATTGTGATTCTGGCAAAACTCTTTGTTTTTCCTTTGAATTCAATGGCAGCATTAGTTCCAAATGAGCTTCATCGACAAATTGTGCTTCAAATGAAGCAAGTAATTCACCCTGATCGCTGGACTTCAATGACTCCCTCTCATTCCCTTGTAGAAATTGAATCGGAATTGCTCCAATGGAAAACTCAAATCATTAAAGATCCACTGAGCGATGAATCTGATCCGTTACAAAAATATCTAGAAATCATTGAAATCTTCTTGATCACCTCTCAGCTCCACTCCTCCCCTTCCAGTATTGATTGGAGCATCCCTCTTTCTGAAGAACGCTTGTTTGCCTGGTTAAAATTTCAAGCAAACCAAGACCGGCCCTTTCCAATAAAAATTCAAAAAGAAGACAACAAATATCGACTTAAACTCCTTAGTGACTTTTCTCAAGAAGCAAAAAATTATAAACTCAAACAAAATCCAAATAAAAAAAACTTCTTCAAAATTTTTAAACAAAAAGTTATAGAACAGGCAATAGAGCAACTATTTGTTATGAATGAAATTGTTTCTGAAAAAAACAAAAGAGACATTCAAGACACTTTAAAATCTATAAACGTTTCACCACAACAAAATGGATTAGCTTATTTTACACAAATAAACGAATCAAATAAAGAAAACGAAACACGTAATGCACTGTCAAAGAGCATTGACACACTTAATTTACCTCTTTTTTTAGATGAAGAAGACAGAGCAGACCTTATTCGCATTGCACAAGACAAAAGAGTAAATAATCTCTTTAAAAAAGAAAAAATAAAATACATCCAAGATGTGGCAATAAAAGCTACAAAAACTCAAATCTTCAATACATCGTTTTTATTTTCTAAAAGCCCGCAAGAAACGTGGATCCCATTACTAAAAAGGTGGATTGCCCTCGCATTAGAAGAAACCTTAAGACTATCATTTACCCACATCGCGTTTGATTTAGATCAATCTATCGAAGAATCTCTTACTGAAAAAATACATGAAATCAGTAACAATTTTTTAAAAAAAATTCCTTCTGATCAAATTGAAAATTGGATTAATGAATCAAATAAAACTTTAAAAAGTGACAACACACAAATAAAAAGAGAAGAATTTAAATCTGAATTAATCCAAATAAAAAAATCATTTGCAAGACAAACCTTTATCCAACCCCTTCTTCTGGGAAAACACTATCTTCCTTTTTTTCTAAAAGACAACCCATCACTATTTGCAAAACAAATTTTTCAGAAAATCGTTCAATCAAACTCTTATTCTGAGTCCTTCAACAACTACCAGTCATCTCTAGAACTATTTCTTCCTCCATGGTGTTTTTACGAAGGGAAAATTGACAAAGTCAGATTTATTCATTTTTTAGAGAACGGAAAAATTTCACTTCCTGCTAAAATAAAGTCCCAAAAAGAGTCTTTAAAAACACATCGAATGATTCATGAAATTAAATCAGAAATAAGAAGAGACCTTTATAGTCTTTACCATTTCGGAAAATGGATGGGATTTCTTAGACCGTTTCATCCAGAACAAAGCCCTTCTCTCGATTTTTTTAAAAACCTCTCTACAGAAGACTATGAAGAAAAAAGAGAAAATACTCGACTCAGACATCCACTTCTAAACACAAACACTTCTGAAGGAAAATATTTATCTGAAAACCTCGCAGCCTATACCCCTTGGGCTCCGATTGAAGCATCGATTGAAATCGCTAAAAAAAACCTATTTCAACTCATCAATCGAGTTCAATCTGCAAAAAAAATAGATGATTTAAAAATCATTTTTTTAGAATCCCAAATCACAGAATCATTTATTGAAAATTACCCAAACTATAACAAGATCATTCAAAACGAGAAAAAAAGACTTCAAGAACAAACCCTTTTAGATCAAATTGCAGGAGAAACTCTTTCCGATGAAATGATCAACTTAGCAACAGGACTCATCATCCTTGAAAGTGTGAGTTTCTTTTCAAAAAAACTAGGTCCTTTCTCTAAACTGATTTTAAAAATGCCATTTACAGAACGTTTAAAAAAAGTAATTGCTTGGATGCTCATTGGAGAAATCGCTTATCAAGCAAAAAACACTTTTTATGACACACGAATAAAGAAAAATAAGATCAAAAAAATATATCGTTCTCAAGTTAAAAAAGATGCCTTTATAAGCTTTATTAATCTCGATTCAGCAAAGAAAATATACCAAAGCCAAAAAATAAAATTTTTAATCGTAGATATTGGATTACTTTTTGGCTTATCTTGGGCTAGCAGACTTTTACAGTGGATCAAAGTATCTCGATACAAACCCATTGCTCATTTTATTGAATTTGAATCTGGATCGGCGTTAAGATTCAAAGAAATCATTAAAGATATTGAAGCTTTTAAAACTTTAAAAATAAAACCAGGAAATTCTAAAAGCTGGAATTTAGAACAATTAAAAAAACAACTTGATCACCTCAGAAAAAAACCTCAGAACCTAACTCAAGAAGAACTTAAATCTATTGAAAAGGCCTATTTTAGACTCAGTGAAAAAACTCTTTTAAATGAAAGATGGATCTTAAAACAACCGGGCACTCTAAAAACTCTGGAGGCCAGTTTATGAAATTATTTTTTCTTTTTTTTATTCCACAACTCGCTTTCGGAATTTGTAAAACTAAAGCACTTAATAACTCACTTGAAGAAATCATAACTAGAGTAAACTCAGCTCAAACAACCACAGAAAACTTAATTTCTTCTGATTTACTTATTCAAAAAGTATTCTCACTAGACAATGAAAACTACTCAAATGCGTTACTCATTTTAAGTGAAAAAATAGATCCCAATAAACTTCCATCCATTGCTATCGATCTACAAACACACTGGGAAAGTCATTGTGCCAAAGGCTCTCAAAGAATTCGAAATTTAACAATCGATGCGGGAGCGGGAATTGGAACTGTAAGTGGAATAGGACTTGCCCTTGCTTTTTACTTCATTCTAAAAAAACACCCAGAAAAAATAAGTTCTTATTTTAAATTTTTAAGAGGCACACTCCCAGTTGTTGGCTTTGTTGCTGGAAAATCTACTGGAGAATTTCTTTCTCGATCTGCAACAGAGAAAGCCCCCCCTTCTCATCTCATTCAATTAGAAGCTCTTCCCTCTGATCCCTTTCCTCTTCTTAATGGCCCTGTAACGACAGACTTATTTTTTAAACTAGGAAGTTTTGTTAGCGGTAGCTTCTTAGCAGAAGCACTCATAGGAAAAATGATTCAACGAGGTGCTCTTCTGTTCGGAGGAGTCAATCGAGCTGCAACACCAGCAAAAGCTCATCCACTTGTTTTTGCTGGAAGCATTGTTGCAGGCGTACTCGTAGAAGAACAAGCATATGCCCGTTATCAAAAACATAAAAAATCAAATCACACTAAAGATTACCTTAGTTCAATTGATGAATTTAAATTAGCAACTACCCCACATCAAAGAGCCATTTATGGACACAGAATCGCCAAAGACGCTCAAAAACTTGCTTATTTTTTATTTCAACCTGTTTATGAAGAAACCATAGAGCTCACCAGTGAGGCATTTGAAAACCCCACTGAACTTTCAAAAAAGGAATCAAATGAGCTTTTCCTAGAACTCCTTCATGTATTTAATAAACATAAAATGCTCTCACATTTTGGCTACTCTGGATTTTTAACTCGAGAACGCATCATTCACAAAGACTGGTATTCTTTAGCCGCATTTGAACCTCACCTAAAGGAACTTGCATGGTTCTATAGAGATTTTTACCTTCAAAAAATAAAACCCCATCAAGAAGAACAAATTCAATCATCCATGCTTCTTTCTCTAAAAGAAGATCTTTATTCGAAGTGGGTAGAAAAAATGAATCTACGCTATTTAAATAGCTTATTACCTCAAACTAGCTTCTCCCATCCCAACTCGGTTTTTCTTCATGCTATAGCAAATCTTCACCAATATACATTCCCAGGTAAACAAACTCTCATTACTCGTTTGACTCAAGACATGCATTCAATCAATCAAATGCTTAATCAATTTCTTCAAATGACTTATGAATGGAAAGAAGAGACCCCATGATTCAATTTTTATTAGGAATTTTTTTATTTCATGGATTTTCTTATGCAGCTCCTTGGTCAGATCAAATGATTCAAGATTATTTTAATACTTATTCATCAAATGAAAACGACTCTCCCTCGAGTGAAGATCTACAACTCAGACATGCCCGTGCTCTCTCCAGAAGAATTAAATCTCTTTCAAAAGAAGATTTTAATGAAACGCTTCTTAATTTAATAAGTCATTATCGCTGGAATCCGATTGACCGAGCAAATACCGTTTTACTTCTCTCTCAAATACAATCAATGATTCAAAGAGAACTGGATGAACAAGAGAAACGTCATCCCGTCATGATTATCTTTAAAGATATTGCTGTATACTGGACTTTGTTTTATGGATTTAAATGGACTCGTGGTTTATTTAAAAAATCTGCTTGGGTTTCTGCAGGAAAGACAAACCTAGAGCAATTCTCTCGACGACTGAAGGTTGTCTCTCATGAGCTTCCAAAAACCCTCATTGGTAGAACTCAAGTCTATCTTACAGGTGGAATCATTGGGGGAATTGACGCATTCATCATTGAACATTTAAGAAGAAACTATCTCAACCCATTTGAACTCTTAGAAAGCACTCAACTCGACATTATTGAATCTACTGAAAAAGAACTTTTTGATCTCGCCTTAAGTATTGATAACTACCGTATTGATGAACTCAAAAATGCCCGAATTTACTATCGAGTGTTATTGCAAAATCACTCAAAAGCACTTCTTCAAATAAGCATTGACGTTGAAACCCTGTTTTTTACGGCTTCAACGTTCATCAACAGAATCGAAGACCTTCAAATTGAAGTAGATCGACTCAAAGAAGAAGTCAGAAGATTAAGAATCCATGGAATTTTTGATTGGGCGCTTGAATAAATGAAATTTACCAGTCAAAAACGAATTATGTTAAAGTGACTTAAAATGAAACGAAGCTTATTTTTTAAAGTAGATGCATGGCTTATTCTGATTCCAGGTTTGCTCTGGATTTTTCTAGTCAAAAATAGAGATCAATGGATGAACACTCCCTGCGCAAAAGAAGGAGCATGCTCAGCTTCAGAAATTAATTTCATTGATCAACTTGCAATTCATCCCATTCATGATCTCGCTGATATTGCATCATTTTGGACTCAAGATCTTGCTGGTCTTTGTGCTGTATTTATTCCTTTAAGTATTCACCTCTACCGAAAAATCCAAAAACTTCCTCCTTTTGAAAAGAGTACCTCAAAAGACTTTTTATTTGATTTCACTATTTTTGCTCAATCTGTTCTCATCACAGGAATGTTTACAGAGATCACAAAAATCGTAACCAACCGTCCTCGCCCTTACTTATTTCTTAAACCGTGGCATCAAGCAAATAACGTTCACGATTATAGTTCCTTTTTCTCAGGACATACGAGTTTTGCTGCGGCTTCCTGTGTTTCCCTCATTTATTTTGGTGTAAGGCGGAATCTAAACTCAAGAGCGCAAAAAATGATCTTCTTTCTCAGCCTCTTTCTCACCATTTCAACAGGAGTTCTTCGAGTCTGGGCGGGGCGACATTATCCGACTGATGTAGTTTTTGGCGGTTTTTTTGGATTCTTTTTCGCATCACTCATTGCGTTCTTGCATGGCCCCCCTGAATCAAGATAAACCTTATTCCCATGTTACTTACTCTTTTTTTGGTCCTATTTATTGACCTTCTCGGTTTTGGAATCGTCATCCCAATTCTCCCTTATTATGCGGAGAGCTTTGGAGCTACCGCCTGGGACCTCGGTTGGTTAATGACTATTTACTCACTTATGCAATTTCTTTTTGCTCCCCTTTGGGGGCAACTCTCCGACAGAATCGGAAGAAGAAAAGTTCTCTTAATCAGTATTTTTGGAACGGTCCTTAGTCTTACCGGTCTAGGATTTGCATCTTCTCTCGTTTGGCTATTTATTGCTCGATTCTGTGCAGGAATCATGACGGCAAATATTTCCACAGCCTATGCTTACGTAGCAGATGTAACTACTCAAGAGAACCGCTCAAAAGGAATGGGACTGATTGGTGCCGGGTTTGGATTGGGATTTATCTTTGGACCCGCCATTGGAGGGATTCTGTCCCAACATGGATACTCCACTCCTTTATTCTTTGCGGCTGGACTCTCTGCTTTAAACTTGATCTTAGCAATATTTATTTTAAAAGAGCCTCCCCTCACTCACGAGCAAAGAAAAGCAAATCGGGATCGTAAATTCAACCGAACAACCTTAAAAGAAGTTTTAAGCCATCCTCTCACTGGAAGTACAACTTTCTTATTTTTTCTTCTCACCTTAGCGGTTGTTCAAATGGAAGTGTCATTTGCTCTTTACTTAAAGACTCGTTTTTCTAAAACAGCTCTACAAGCAGGATACCTGCTCGGTACCATGGGACTGATCATGGCTTTTATTCAAGGAGGACTGATTGGAAAACTCTCAAAATTATTTGGAGATATTCGATTAGTCTTAATCGGTACTGTTTTAATGTCAGCCGGAATGAGTTGGTTTGGTCAAACATTTGATTATACTCACCTTATTTATGCAATGATTCTTATGGCATTCGGACATGGAATTTTACACCCAACCCTCTCAAGTCTTTGCTCTCAAGGCGCAGCCCCTTCCAGAAGAGGGGTCACTATGGGAATTTTTCATTCATCGTCAAGCCTAGCCAGAATTGTAGGACCTCCCATGAGTGGATACCTTTTTGATCATCTAGGTGCAGGAACTCCCTTTATAGCAGCTTCTGGGGTTCTCCTTTTGGCATTCGTATTAGCTAAAGTAGTACAAAAAAAATGGGAGCCACAAATGAAAGAGAATTTGTCTTGATCTTATTTTTTCAGATTATTTTTCAACTCTCATATGCTTCATCTCATCACTATGAAATCAACCATCTCGAAGAAGTCGTCAAATATTCCAAAATACAGTCAAACACTCACAGTATTTTTCAAACTCTTGTCGTTTTTGATCTCGACAATACTCTACTTGCTTATCAACAATCGATTGGAAGTGATCAATGGTTTCGTTGGCAATATGAACATCTAAATCAGCCTCACTTTCCTTTTGCTGTCGCTCAGTCTTTTATGGGGCTATTAGAAGTACAAGGGAAACTGCATGCGCTCGCCGCAGCTCGACCTACTCAGAAAAACACATCGACTCTCATCCGCTCCCTTCAAAATCAAGGATACCCTATTCTCATTTTAACCAGTCGGGGGCCTCGTTTTTACCCGTACACCATGAGGCATCTGACTTCAATTCAAGTGGACTTAAGTCAAAACGCAATACCTTCATCTTTTCCAAAAAATACTTTTTTACCGTATCAATATTCAACTCTTCAAAAAGAAGGATTTTCTTTAAAAGAAATTAAAAATTTTCATCTACTTACCTCTCCACGAAAAGTTCTTTATCGAGAAGGTATTTTTTTTTCAGAAGGACAACATAAAGGAGCAATGCTTAAGCTTTTTTTAAATCATGCGAAAAAAAAGCTTAAATCTATCCTCTTTATAGATGACCATAGACATCACTGCGATGGAGTAGCAAAAGCGTTAAAGAACGATCCATCTTTAGACGTTCTCACTTTTCGTTATGGAGGGGAAGATCATCAAGTAGAAATGTTTAATCGAGGATCTAAAGATCAAGCGATTAGAGAATGGTTAAAAATAAAAAAATTATTCTAAAGAAAAAAGAAGAGGAGATTGATTACTCTTCATCCCCATCCGAACAAATCATGATGAAAAGCTTTGAAGAACACTGTTCACCCGAAGATGAAAAGTAATCAATCTCCTCTTTAATTTTTTCTAGTTTTTATGAATCTTCTGACATCAATTCAATTGCGAAGTCAATTGGAAGAACCTTAGACCCTGCTCCCCCAAGACCACCATCTTCTTTTGATGGGTCAATTCCAACTTTTTTCAAGTCTGCATTGCTATCTTTTAAGACATCTGGTCCAAAATGCGAGACATAATGAGCCAATGCCCAAAGGTCATCCTTAGGAAGAGATCCGAACGAAGGCATTGTTCCTAACCCTTTTTGAAGAGTTCCGTAAATCTGTGCGGGTTTTCGTCCATTTTTCAATCCAGATGCCTGTGTGAAATTCCTTGGTTTCGGATTAAGTGCACCTGAAGCAGGACCATCACCTTTCCCAGCAGAACCGTGGCAAGTGGCACATTGCATATCAAATAACTTTTTCCCATGAGCAACGAGCTCATCGCTAGATACCCAAGGTTTTTTAAATTTAAGAGTTTGAGAGTCTGCTCCCAAAGCGGCCCATGCTTCTAGATCACCCTTTTGAACATAGACCCCATCTTTCCTAAAAAACAGATCTGTTGCTGTAAGAACGAAAAAGATGACACTAAAAATAATCGCACTGACTGCAATTACTCTATTATCGTTTGTTTCATACTTCATTCCCATAAAGTAAGTAACGACAAGCGCCGCCTTTACAGTTGCAATGGCCATTGCCACAGCAAAATTCCACTCACCTAAGTGAACCTGAGCGACTAATACCGTAATAATCGTACCAATGATCAAAGCGAACCAAACAAAAATTCCTAGTTTCACTGGTAAAATAAAATGTTCATGATGTTCGTGTTGATTACTCATGCTTTTCCTCGCCTTAATCAATAAGATACAATAATGGGAATAAATAAATCCAAATTAAATCGACAAAGTGCCAATACAAACCAAATAGTTCAACAGGTGTATAATAATTCGAGCCAAACTCATTTCTGGATGATCTTCTAACCAACCAAAGAATCACAAGCATTCCTAAAATAATGTGCAATCCATGAACCCCCGTCATCATAAAGTACAATGAGAAAAAGAGTCCTGACTTTGGATCCGTCAATTCTGTGTTCGTAAAATATTGACCAGGAAGAAGTCCGACATGAAATTTGTGGCTATATTCAAAATACTTCACCACCAAGAAAACGGATGCGAGTAGAAAAGTGACAATCAAATACATCGTTGTCTTTTTAGTCTGATTTGTTTGAGCAGAACGAACGGCAAAAGCCATCGTCAAACTACTACAAATCAAAACCACAGTATTCAAAGCACCCATTTTTACATCGAGCATTTGTGATGCTGCATGAAACATTTCCGGGTTTAGAGCCCTAAAAATTCCATAAGCAACAAAAAGACCCGCAAAAAACAAGACCTCTTGAAGCAGAAATAACCACATTCCCTGCTTACTCGAAACAAATTCATGTTCCGCACTATTAAAGTGTTCTGAATGTTTTCTTTCACTTGCAACTATTGCCATTGATTATTCTCCCTGCTCAATAAAGTCGTAAGGTCCATGAGTCACAACAGGCTGATCATGAAAGTTATGAGGATGTGGAGGGGAAGTCGTTTCCCATTCCAACGATTTTCCATTCCACGGATTCGCCGAAGCTTTTGGTCCTGATTTCATTGCTTTAAATAAGTAAATTGCTGAAAAAACAAAACCTAACCCAATCATCATTGAACCAACGGTAGAAACCCGGTTAAGAGCTTCAAACTCAGGAAGGTAATCATAGTACCTTCTCGGCATTCCCTGTGCCCCCAAAATAAACTGAGGAAAGAAAGTTACATTAAAGCCAACAAATACTAAAAAACCCGAAACTAATGCGGCAGACTCGTTGTACATTCTTCCAAACATTTTAGGAAACCAATGATGGAATCCAGCCATAAAGCCCATCAACGTTCCACCCACCATTACATAGTGAAAGTGAGCCACAACAAAGTACGTATCCGTTAAATGAACATTGGTTGCAACGGTCGCTAAAAAGATTCCAGTCAAACCACCGATCGTAAAAATAAACAAAAATGCCATTGCGTAAAGCATGGGGGCATTAAATCGGATCGAACCTTTATACATTGTCCCTATCCAACTAAAAACTTTCACTCCTGTAGGAACCGCCACAAACATCGTTAGCAAAGAGAATACAAAGTTTGCTAACTCAGACTGTCCAGAAACAAACATATGATGTCCCCAAACAATGAAGGCAACAAGAGCAATCCCAAAAGTTGCCATCGCAATCGCTTTATAGCCAAAAATCGGCTTTTGAGAATGAACGGGAATGACCTCTGAAACAATTCCCATGGCAGGAAGTGCCATAATATACACCGCAGGATGAGAATAAAACCAAAAGAAATGTTGAAACATTACAGGGTCTCCACCCAGCTTTGGATCAAAAATCCCAATCCCAGTTAGTCTCTCAAAAATTAATAAGAAAAGAGTAATAGCAAGAACCGGAGTTGCCAACATCTGCACAATACTTGTGGCATAAGATGCCCAAACAAAAAGAGGGAGTCGATCCCATGTCAGTCCGGGTGCTCTTAACTTGTGAATACTAACAATAAAATTAAGTGCCGTAAAAATTCCAGAAAACCCAAGAATAAAGGCGCCTAAAATAACCAATGTTGTAGAAGTACTCGTTCGGATCGAATAAGGAGTATAAAAAGTCCAGCCCGTATCTACTCCATTTAAAAACAACGTTGTACAAGCAACCAAAACACCTACAAGATAGATATAATAAGTAGCTAGATTCAATCTTGGAAAGGCAACATCTTTTGCCCCCAACATAATTGGTAAAACAAAGTTCCCAATCGCGGCAGGGATCAATGGAATGACCACCATGAATACCATAATCGTCCCATGATAAGTGAAATACTGATTATAAGTATTCATATCAATAATCGTTGGGCCTGTTGAAAATAGCTCCAATCGAACCAAAAGGGCAAAAATCCCCCCAATTAAAAACATGAACAAAACGGTGAAAAGATACATCATTCCAATCCGTTTATGGTCAACAGTCGTCAACCAGGATTTTAATCCTTTTTCATGATTCAGGTAATTGACATCTCCGTGGTGTTCACTACTCACATCTGTCTCCTTTATTTCAAACTCTTAATATAAGAGATAATCGCATTTAACTCTTCTTCGTTAACTAAACCTTTAAAGGTTGGCATCGACGGAGCAAATCCCTGAACCACCTTTTTACCGGGATTCTCAATGGACTCACGAATATAATTCTCATCGGCGACAACAGAGCTCCCATCAGTAAAGACTCTTTTACTACCAAAAAGCCCTTTATAAGAAGGACCAATTAATTTTGAACCATCTGAGCTATGACAAGCAATACATCCTTTAGTCTCAGTGAGTTTCTTTCCTTGGTCGGCAAGAGAAACTTTCTTTAATTGACCTCCCGAAGAAGCCCCACCAGAAATTTCTTTATTTGCAAGCTCGGCATCAAATCCTTTGACTTCCACTTTTTTGCCACGCTTCCATGCCTGAAAATCCGCTTCTGGAAGTGCATAAATTTTAGCTAACATCCCTGAGTGAGCGCCTCCACAGTATTCAGTACAAAAAACCTGATGCCGCCCCGGTACCTTTGCCTGAAACCAAACAGAAGTATACATCCCAGGAACAACATCCTTTTTCACTCGAAAGTTTGGAATAAAAAATCCGTGAATCACGTCATCTGAAGTCAGAATCAGTTTAACAGGACGATTCACAGGAACATAAACTTCACCGACTGTCTTACGACCATCGTCATAAATAAACTGCCAAAGCCACTGTTTTCCAATGACTCGAATTTCCATCGCGTCACCAGGAACATGTACCATTTGTTTGTAAACAACCCATCCCCATGCAAAAATCAAAAGAACCAGTGCAGTTGGAATAACCGTCCAAATAATCTCAATAAGGTGATTTCCTCGAAAATCAACTGGTTTTGCGCCCGAACTTGCTCGATATTTCCAAGCGAAAAAAACCATTGCAGCCATGGTTCCCACAAAGAAAAAGACACTTACGCCAATTAAGAACCAATATAGCATGTCCCAACCTGTAGCGACATTTGTCCCTTGGATCGGTAGGGTTCCAGCAAATTTATCTGCGGCATTCGCAATGGATATCATTTACACATCTCCTTCATTCACAGTCTCTTCGTCCTCTTCTTCTTTCCTTCTCTGACGTCTCCAAAAAACAGCGAGATAACCACCTACAGCAAAGAGGGTTCCCGCACTGCCAAGACGCATTAATCTCCAGACATAGAGGGAATATCCCCGTGAATCTGGATCATAATGGAAACAAAATAAAAGGACTCGGTCTACTATAGTACCAATTTTTCCGTCAGATGCCTCTAATAAAGCGAGCTTAAAGTCTTTTTGAGGAAATTCAATCCCATAAAGATTTCTAGAAAGCTTTCCAGAAGGAGTTAATACAAAAAGAGCCGAACTATGAGCAAATTCGCCACTTTTTTCATCAAACCGAAAACCAAACCCTACAGAATCAGCCAGCTTCTTAATCTGATCTTCCTGTCCGGTCAAAAAATGCCAACCCTGAGCAACCACCTCTGGATCTCTTCCAAGAGCCTCTATATATCGCTTCTTCTTTTCTTTAGCTAAAGAAGAACCTTCTCTGGGATTAATACTTACCGTTACAATTTCAAACTCGCGTCCAGGTAACCATTGAAACTTTTTCAGCGTATCCAAAAAGCCATTGAGAAGAAAATTACAGAGATTAGGGCAGTTATAATAAACAAGAGCAAGAACAACTGGTTTACCACTTTTAAAATATTGACTTAAACGAACTGGTTGAGAATCCTCGTTTTTGAATTCTAACTCGGTAATTGGAACTTGATTTCCTAATTTCTCCTCAATTCCAACTCCCTTTAATTCACCTGGAATTTCTGAAGCTGCAAAAGAAGATAAACTGCTAAATAAGAAAAAGACGACGAGCGCTCGTATCCCCATCACTTTTACTCCGCGCTCTATTGTCTGCAAGACGTCCATCTTCTAAAACTTTCTTTAGTTTTTTTAGGTTGAACTCATTTTCTATTTTTTAAACCTCTCTAAGTCAACGTTTTACGTCGTTTTTTTTAATGATGACTTTTTTGTATTCTTTAAAAGCGCATGAGAAATTCTCTTTTCATTGTGGTCAACTGTTATATAGTCGCCTTCCAATGACCACGAAAACAGCAATTCCTCAACAAAACCTACTGAAAACTTTTCGAGAATTTACAAAAGGAGGAATCGTCTCCCTTGTTCTCATTAGTGTTCTTAGTGGCTATTTTCTAGGTCATCCTCTTGAAAAAAAACTTGACTGGTTTCGTTTTTCAATAACGTTCATCGGGATCTTTTTTTTAGCTTCCGGATCTTCTGGATGGAACCAAATCAGTGAAGCAATCATTGACGCCAAAATGCCACGAACTCAGAACCGTCCCTTACCCTCTGGACGGATCACTCCCACGCAAGCGAAACTCTTAGCCACCACACTTTTAATCATTGGAGCATCATGTCTTTTCTTTCTCAGCCGATCCCTTTTTATTTTTGGACTATTTGCAGTACTCTCCTACAACTTTCTTTATACCCTTTGGTGGAAACCCAGATGGGCTCACGCCGCTATTCCAGGAGCTATTCCAGGAGCCCTTCCGATTCTGATGGGACACCTCTCTTCTTCAGGACATCCTTTTGATCCTGCAGGTTGGTACCTCTTCTTTATTTTATTTTTTTGGCAAATGCCTCACTTTTGGTCACTAGCAATTCGATTTAAAAAAGACTATCAACTCGGAAACATTCCCACTCTTCCTGTTTCTCAAGGAGAGGAAACCACCGTGCAAGAAATCGCCGTATGGTCCCTTGGCTATATTGCACTCTTATTAATTGGTCCTCTTTTTTTACACGTCGGTGCTTTTTATATGGGAGCCTCCGTTCTCATTGGAGTAAAAATTCTTTTTGAACTCAAACGATTTTCAACCAAAGATCTAGAAAAGTCATGGCTTAGATTTTTCCTCTGGGTCAATTTCAGCCTTATTCTCATTCTTGCCGCAGCACTAATCGATTACTGGGGAATTTATCTTTGGATCCCTCTCACACAGTGAATAAAAAACTCCGGCTTTTTATGAGAATATTCTTTCTCACAACAAAATAGATCCCGGTTGAATGATAAACTTACGGAGACCAAACTGATTTTAATTCACGAGTGACATTCTTTTGAGAATCAACAGAAACCCAGTCTAATAAAACCTCTAACGCTCTTGCTTCAGCTACTCCAGGCACTGAAGAAAACTTCAATCCATGGTCATGAGACTGAGATTCATCTAATTGGAGTCGTTGACTCATTCGTTGCTTCAATTGATTTTTTAAAAGCCCCCAATCCTCTCCATTCATATATTCGTTGTTTTCATTTACAAATACATTTATGCGTTCTGGGCTTTTTAGTTTTTTATATATTCTTTTAGAAAACATCTCATCATAGTTTTCTTTCCGTTTTTGAACTTCTGAATCAGTTTCCAATAAAACATCAGGAACCACTCCAACATTTTGAGGGCTCATTCCATTTGGAAGATAATAATACGACGAAGTAAACTTTAATGAACCTGGAACATTCCCCACATTTTCAATGACCTGGGCACTTCCTTTTCCAAAAGTTTGAGAATCAGTACTCACTACAATTGCTCTTCGATACGCCTGAAGTCCACCGGCTAAAATTTCTGAAGCACTTGCACTTAATCGATTCACCAAAACTACCACTGGAAAATCAAATAAAATCGCACCCTGATCTCCAGAGATATAAGGTTCGTATCGCCAACTTTTTTTCAAAGTAATAGGATCAACACTTCGTGACTTTAAAACGGTCAATACTCCAGTAGAAATAAACTGATCAAGCAACAAATCTGCCTCAAGTAAGAGGCCTCCAGGGTTTCCCCTTAAATCAAAAACCACACCATCAATCTTATGAGACTCCTGAATTTTTTGTAACTCTTCTCGAACCAATTTAGACACTCCTCTCATTCTATTTCCAAAAAAAGAATGAATAGAAATCCATGCTAAATTTTTCCCTTCCTCTTGAATAAAACGAACACTGTATTCTGAAGAGGAGGTATCTACTTTCTGACGAACCAAATTCACTTCAAGTTTTTTGCTACGCCGTAAAATACTTAAAGCAACGGTCGTTCCCACCTCTCCTTTAATCATAGCGACTACTTCAACTAATGACTTCTTTTGTACTTTCACTTGATCAACAGCCAGAATTTGATCCCCGGAAACCAAGCCTCCCTCAGCAGTTGATGATGAACCTTCCGTTGTTTCTTTTACTTTTACTTTTCCGTGATCCAGCGTTAATAAGGCACCAACACCTCCAATCGTTGCTGAAGTACTCTCAGAAAACGCTTTCTGTTGAGCTGGTGGAAAATAGTTCGTATGAGGACCAAGCTCTGCGAGCAATGCATCTAACCAGACTTTCTCAGGATCTCCTAAATCCAGATCCGCATAATTAGTAATTAATTGAACCAGAGACTCCCACGCTTTTTTTGGATTCTTTTTGCTCGCTAATCGTTCCCGATAAGTTTTTCTCAGGATCCAAAGTCTTCTCTTCTCTAAAAGGTCAGTTGAAGCAACATAAGGACGCTCTTTTGAAACCTCAACCTCATCGACCATAAATTCAAAAGGCGTATTTGATGTCAGAATTGCTTTATGATTTTCAAGCCACTCCGGAGTAACTACCCATAGTTTCCTTATCTCAAGAACGTTGAAGAGCCACTTATTCCTATATTGACAATGCTCTTCACTTTCAAATTCCTGAAAAGAAAGACTTTTCATTAAGTGATCAACATCAGCTTGTGACCAAATAATTCGGTGAGGATCAGCACGTTGAATGATATGAAGCCCTGCTCTCTTTAAATCTCTTGGAAGAACCCAAAGATCGTCTCGATCTCTCACATGTTTTGCATAAGAATAAGCTAAAACTTTATTTGAATCGTCACAAGAAAGATCGAAAGATTGAGAATTTGCAGCATTTGCTAAATTCAGGTTCAGAAAAAGAAGGGTCAAAAACGAAGCGTAAAATCTCACAAAAACTCCTCAATTCACACCTAAAATTCCCAGCCCTTTCTTTAACTCATTGAGTTATATTTTGCAAATAATCTTAAAAATCAATAAGTTACTTGCAGAATTCAAAAATACCTGAAAAATATAACGCTAAGCATTTTTTGCTTCGAATCAATGAAGTAGACGTGTTATCCACTAGGGTATGAAAACGATAACACTCTTTTTTACCGGTATCATCGTCTCTCTCCTCCCCTTACATGCACACTCAACCCATCCTGAAATCGAATACGAAATTCAATGGCAAGAAAAAGTCTACGCTGTCCTCACAAATCATCCGATTGCATTGTCCTTAAAATCTAAAGAATTTACAGAGCTTTTTTTAGATCCAAAAATTCGCCGTGAAACAAGAAAAGACAAATTAGTTCTTCTTCTCTATCAAATGGGAAATGAAATAATGAATGCATTTGAACACAGAAAACAAAATCAAGCAATCACTGCGCTTAATGCGATTCATGATTACTCCCCCTCTTTTTCTTCAATGGTAAAAGAAACGCTTCAAGAAGAGGTCATCCAAAGAAAAAACTATCTCCGTCGACTCACTTTACGAAATCGCCTCCCCATTAGCGATCCCTCCTACTTAAATCATCTTGAGCGAGAAGCTCTGAAAGATGATGGTCGTCGCTTTATTCGCTATTTTAATGATACCCTTATACTCCTTCAACATGGATATGAGTTGACTTCAGAATTCAAACTCCGTCCTGTCGAAGATTTTCATTTGAAAATTGCTGAAATCCTTCGAAGACAAGTCTCTATTTTAGAAAAAATAAGGACAGAACAAAAAGCTTCAGAACAAATGAAAAAAAAGCAATTCATTGCTGAAAACCTTATTGAAATTTATATCAATCAACGAGAACGCGTTCTTTTTCAAGCAAGTCTCTCACCATCTACAGAAAACAAAGTTCTTTCCATTTTTTCATCTCTTGATCAAACAGGAGTTCGCCTCTTTTTCCCTAGAAAAACAACCCGTGCTTCACTCAATGGATTTCAACGACTCCACCGTGGACTTTTAGGTCACTGTGAGTCTGAATTTTACGACAAAAAGGGTAAAAAACGATGAAACTGCTTCTTCTATTTATTTCTCTTTTCTCTTTATATTCATACGCTCAGCCACCGAAACCCATTACTTGCCGTTATCAATTCTCAGGCCTAAAAGGAATCAAACAAAAACTTCTCGGTGACATAAGACTGAACTTAGCAAGAGCTCATGACGCTTCAATTAATGATCTTTCTTATTTTTCAAACTATTTAGAAAAAATTGGAGAAGCTTCACTCAGCTTACCAAGTGAAGAATTAATTCCATTTGTTATTCGTTCTGTTGATCTCTATGAGTTTCAGAACAGAACTACAACCTCTGATTTTGTATCCAAACTATTAAAATGGCCAAAAGACATTCAAAAACCAGTTCTTTTTGAAGTGATCAAACACTCCTTTGAGACTTCTTCTACAAGAATTCAACTTCTCTTAGAACATTTTTTTTACTCAAGTGGATACGATGAAGCACTAGAAAAAAATCTTAGTGAGGTACTCGCCAATCAACCCGCCGTCGAAAACTTCTCTCAACAAATTCAAGAACAATACAAAAAAATGAAAGAAACTTTTAACGCTAGACCCTTGATTGAAATTCATTCTCGCGTCGGTATTGGTGCTCGAGCAAGCATTCTCTTTTATCGAGGGCCTAAAATTGAAGGAACTTATTATAATGAAGAAAGTCAGACCGGTGCAATTGTAGATCAAAATGGAGAATGGCACAGTGTTTTAAGACACAAACTCAATCCAGAAGTCCATAAAAACTTAGGTGGCATTCGCTACAAAGAAGGATATATTGCAAATTCAGGATCTTACGGTCTCTCACTTCAAAACTACAGTTTGCATTTTAAATTAGTAGAAAAAAGAAACAGGACTCTATAAAAAAAGCGAAGAGATGAAAATCTTCTTCGCTTTTTTTAATTCTTTTACCCTTTTATCTTATTGATGATGATGAAAAACGGATTCCTGTAACCGTGGATCACCAATCGCTACCACGTTATTTTTAGACAAGAACCGTAAAACAGTCAGCCCAAAAACACCTGCGAATCCAACAAACATACCAATCTCAATCCATCCAATATGAGGGCCATCTTTAAAAAACTCAGGCTGAACAAGCCAAGCCAAATCAACCCACTGAGCAATCAACATAAAAATTCCAGCGATCATCAATCTTGATTCTGATCGCTTCGCTGCTCGTGGAAGCAACCAAAAGAATGGAAGAATAAATTTTCCGAAGAACAAAACCAGGGAGAACCCCATCCACGCATCATCCATTCTTCTTAAAAAGTATCCTGTTTCTTCAGGAAGGTTTGCGTACCATATCAACATAAACTGAGAAAATCCGATGTAAGCCCAAAATACTGTAAAAGCGAACATAAATTTCCCTAGGTCATGTAAATGGTTTTCATTTACAAATTCTTTAAGATGTCCTTTTCTTCTCAAATAAATAGTTAAAAGACAAGTGATCGCAAGATTTGAATAAAAAAGCCCCGCAAAAGCATAAACTCCAAACATTGTACTAAACCAATGAGGGTCAAGAGACATGAGCTGATCAAACGAAGTAAAAGTGAAACCAAAACCAAATACCACAAGAAAAATAGGCGCTAACACTCTATTTTTTAAATTAAATCGATAATTCCCGGGATCTTGATCTTGAGCTAAACTATTCCCAATCATTTTATGAGAAAAAAACAACCAGGCCAAAAGAAAGACACAGTTTCTTACGATAAAAAAAGCTTCATTGAGATAAGGAGCTTTCCCTTCTAAAACAATATCTCCTTTTACCACCTCAGGATGCGTCCAATGAAACAGGTCGTGCATTCCAATAAAAATAACAACTGTCGTTAAGACGGCTACAGGCAGATAAGCTGTAAAAGACTCACTGACTCTACGCACTGGTGCACTCCACATCGCTCCTGTCAACCACTGGATCGCTGCAAAGAAGAGCCCACCTAAACCTAAACAAAGAAAATAAAAGTGATTTATTAAAAAACTTGGCCAGGCTCTGAGTGTATCTGTAAAAAAAGCTCCCGCAGTTGCCGCTAAGCCAACTAAGGCACACAAAAATAAAACTCCTTTGAGCCGTCCCGATGCATGAAAACTTCCAGGATTCACTAACTCTTTTTCAACGTGTGAATGTGCACTCATCTTACCAATTCTCCAATTTCTTTAAATCCGAAGCGGTTGGCTTTTTTGCTCGTTGTAGCACTCGGATATAATGAATAATTGCCCATCGATCTTCTTGTAAAATTTGAGAAGCATAACTTGGCATTAAATTCTGACCCTCTGTAATGATGTGATAAATTCTCCCATCAGGGTAGTTTCTAATTTTATCTGACTGTAAACTTGGTGGACGTGGATACTTAGGAATAATGTAACCATCTCCCTCTCCAAACTTCCCATGACAGACAATACAGTAGGTATTAAATAAATCCCGCCCATGATTGAGGACCGTCTTTGTCCTTCGAAGTGGGTTCTTTAACATTTGACCTGCTTTTTCTGGCTGACCAGAGTACCGATAAGGATGATATCCTCTCGGTATTGTTCCTTCTACAGGAACCCGGGTTTTTGAATTCCACCGAGTCTGCTCTTGAGCTTTGACTGCAGGACTGTAATGCATATCTGGCATGTAGGTCATATTCGGTTTATCGTGCCGACAAGAGGTCAACCCTCCTAACATGACTGCCACTAAAAGTGATTTCTTGAAAAAAACCTTCACTTAGAACCACCCTTCTTCATAAACTTTTCGGACATCCTTGGCTCCCAAAGACTGTAAGAATTGAGTGACTTCACTCTCCTCAAATGGCTTACAAGAAGAATTTCTTACTTTTTTAGGTAAATCGATCATAATTGCAAATCGATCTCGAGTAATCGAAGGATCAATGACTTTCCTTCCAGTATTTGGAAGTCGACACAGCCCTAAAAGTCCAAGTAACGTAAAAATCCCAGAAAACAAAATCGTTAACTCAAACATCACTGGAACAAATGCCGGCCAAGAATTAAAAGGCTTTCCTCCTACATTCACAGGCCAATCAACGACAGAAGTCCAATACTGAAGCGCAAAAGCCAAGGACACTCCAGCAATACCCGCCGCTAAAGTAATCCAAGGAAGAGGAGACCTTTTCAGTCCCATCGCATCGTCCATTCCATGAATTGGATACGGAGTATAAGAATCATAAGATTCATAATTTGCCTCCGTCACTTTTTTCATCGCCTCTAGAGTTGTTTCAGGATCATCAAAAAATCCAACAACTCCCTCTAATATTTGAGCATTACTCGACATGAGCGGCTCCTCCCTTTGGACTTGGCATCACGCCTTTAATTTCAGACATTGCCAACGCTGGTAATAATCGACAAAAAAGTAAGAAGAAAATAAAGAACCAACCAAAACTTCCAAGGGTGATTCCCCAGTCATACCAAGTTGGAATATACATATTCCAATTTCCAGGAATAAAATCACGATGAAGTGAAGTGACGGTAATGACGTACCGTTCAAACCACATCCCAATATTCACAAACAAGGAGATCACAAACATAATTGCAATATTTCTTCGTGCAGGTCTCCACCAAAAAATCTGAGGAATAATCACGTTACAAATCGCCATCGTCCAATAAGCCCACCAGTAAGGGCCAAAAGCTCTATTAATAAACGCAAATCTTTCAAATTCCGCACCACTGTACCAGGCAATGAAAAATTCACAGGCATATGCGTAACCGACCAACATCCCTGTCGCCATGATGATTTTGTTCATCTTCTCCAGATGGTCAATAGTAATATAGTTTTTCAATTCAAAGACTTCTCGAACAATTGTCAACAAAGTCACCACCATCGCAAAGCCAGAAAAAATAGCTCCGGCTACGAAGTAGGGAGGAAAAATCGTCGTATGCCAACCAGGAAGATTTGAAACCGCAAAGTCAAACGAAACGACTGAATGCACAGAAAGAACCAACGGTGTAGAAAGTCCAGCAAATAACAAATAAGCCACTTCATAATGCCTCCAATTTTTATTGGAGCCCGTCCATCCCATCGACAAAAGAGTATAAATTAATTTTCGAATTGGATGCTTTGCTCGATCTCGAATGGAAGCCAAGTCTGGAATCAAACCCACATACCAAAAAATAGCTGAAATAGTAAAATAGGTGGATACCGCAAAAACGTCCCATAAAAGTGGTGACCTAAAATTCACCCACAACTCTCTTTGATTGGGATAGGGCAATAACCAAAACGCCGCGTACCACGGTCGCCCCGTATGAATCAAAGGGAATAACAATGCAGTCATCACCGCAAAGATTGTCATTGCCTCAGCCGAACGATTAATTGCCGTTCTCCACTTTTGTCTAAAAAGAAAAAGAATTGCTGAAATCAATGTTCCTGCATGTCCAATACCGACCCAAAAAACAAAGTTTACGATAAATGTTCCCCAGCCGGTAGGCTGGTTTAATCCAAGAACACCTAGTCCTTGCATAAACATATTTGCTGCAAGCATCGCCCCAAAAGCAAAAACAAGTACCGCTGTAATAAAACAGACCCACCATTTTTTCGTAGGAAAACTCTCCAACGGTTTTGCAACATCGTCATTTAAATCCGAGTACTGTTTTCCACCGGTGACAAGAACGTCCTGATGAAATCTCTCAGTGCTTTCCATGATGAGCCCCTTCTTCTTTGTTTCTTACTTTAGTAAGGTAAGACACTTGCGGTAAGTTATTTAAAATTTCAAGAGAATGAAAAACATGCTTCTCTTTTTTCTGTTGAGAAACCATTGAGTTTGCATCATTGGTATTTCCAAAAGTAATTGCGTCTGTCGGGCAAGTCTGTTGACAAGCGGTTTTTAATTCTCCGTCTCGCAACTTTCGTCTCCCATCTTTTTTCGCAATATCTTTAGCAGAATTAATTCTTTGTACACAGAAAGTACACTTTTCCATAATTCCTCGAGAACGTACCGTCACATCGGGATTCCACACAAGATTCATTGAATCTTTATAATCCTTCCAATGATCAAAGAAGTTAAACCGACGTGCTTTATAAGGACAGTTATTCGAACAGTATCGAGTTCCAACACATCGATTATAGGCTTGCTCATTCAAACCTTCACTGCCATGAACAGTGGCAAGTACCGGACACACCGTTTCGCAAGAAGCATTCTCACAATGCTGACACATCAAGGGTTGATAAACGACATCAGGTTGATCTTCAGATCCCGCGTAGTATCGATCCACACGAATCCAATGCATCTCTCGTCCTACCCGAACCCGATCTCTCCCAACAACTGGAATATTATTTTCGGCCTGACATGCAACAACACATGCTCCACACCCCGTACACGAATTTAAGTCAATTGCCATTCCCCATCGATACCCAGGATATTTGTGCTGAGTCCACATGGTAGGGACTGTTTTTAACCTCAAATGAGGGTCTGTATGATTTTCCGCTTTTGGATTATTTTGAAATTCTTCTAAAGTAATATCATTAATGATCGGTCTTCCTTCTGTACGGTGGTGGCCTTGAACCGCAGCCAATTGATACCGACGTCCTGTTTTACGAATATCAATCTCCCGTCCAGAAAAAGTAACTTCCTCATCCCAAGAAGCAAATGGATAAACATTCACTCCTGTTCCATTTCCAACTCGTCCAGCCGCAAATCGACCATAACCAGTCGCCACTGAAATCGTTCGAGGATGCATCCCCGGTTGGACATTCACCGGAAGCTCCATTCGAAGCGAACCTGAAGTCACTTCAATGACATCATCTTGACGAATTCCCATCTTTTTTGCCGTAGACGGAGCAATGTTTGCAAAATTATCCCAAGTAATAGAACTCACCGGATCCGGAAGTTCTTGAAGCCAAGCATTATTTGCATGAGCCCCATCCCCATAATGTGCCATTTCATAAAGGGCAAGCTTCATTGCAGAATTTTTTTTCAATGAAGGAATTTTTGTTCGACCCCAACTAAACTTACGAACTCCTTGTTTTGTTGTTCGATTCGCAACACCTTTCCGAAGAGTGTTCTCCCAAAAAATTTCGAATCCTTCAGAATGTCCCCACTCAGGGTAAACTTCTTTTTTCCAAAAGTACTTTAAGTAAGTGTGAGTAGTCGGTTCTTTTTCTTGAGAAAGATAAGATTGAGTTAATGTTCCTACTCTTAAACCTGCTTTCGAAGCCCAATTTAAAAGAAGATCTTCATAGGAACGAGTGTCACCTAAAGGAGCAATGGTTGGTTGTACCAAACTCATGATTGATTTTCGAACTTGAACATCTCCCCAAGCCTCAAGAGCATGGTGAGAAGCAAGAACATAATGACCTAACTTTGCTGTTTCATCAACGCGGTCAGTAACTACCAAAACCATAGGAACTTTTGCAACAGCAGCTTCCCATGTCGGATCCATGTACCCCGGATTCAGTCCAGAAATAACTAAAAGATCAACTTTCCCTGAAGCCATCTCTTTCTTTAATTTTAAATAATCTTCAGAACTTCCACCGACAGTAAAAACATCACCTGTTCCATCGACTGTCTTTCCTTCATTTTCCAACGTCGAATTCAGAAAATTAATAGTCGCCTGAAGTGCATGAGCGTTTTTAGTTGAAGCATTCAAAGATCCACCAACAACCAAAGAACGTCCTCTCGCAGCCCACAACGTTTTCGCTACTTTTTTAATATCCTTGGCCGTTAAAAAACCATCCACCGCTGCAGCAACCGCTTCAGGGCTATATTCTGAAAAAGCAGAAGTGCTCACTCCAGCTTTACGAGCAATTTCATATGCAACTGCAGCAGCCACACTCAGCTCATCCCCCGGAGCAATCGCATAACGATGATCTGCATTACTTCCTGTTGGAGTCATGGTTGACTCAAACACATAAGTCTCTGACATTTTTGCCTGAGCCGAATCTTCACTTTTTACTTTTCTATTTTTTGACCATGCTTTTGCATACTCAGTTGGAGAAAGCCATCCATCAATAAAGTTGGCACCAAAAGAGACAATCACATCTGCTCGATCAAAGTGATAGTTTGGAATAGAGTCGGTTCCATAATTGTCTTTTTGTGAAAGCCTTAAATCATCGAAACACTCGACATCCCACTCCACATGTTTTGCATTTTTAAACGCCTGTAAAAAATCCTGAGTCAGTCGAGATGCACTCGGCGACACCAGTGGAGCAGTTAAAAAACGGACCCCTCCATCTCCAACAGCAAGACTTTTTAATCGAGAAACAACGGTCTGATCAATTTCAGACCACGTCATCGGAGCGGTTCGAAAAGACTGAACCTTCTGCGGTGCTCTCAATCGATCTGGGTCATACAATCCAAGAAGCGAACCTTGAGCCTTCGCGCTTAACGCCCCTAAACTTGTAGGGTGATCAGGATTTCCTTCGAGTTTAATGGGCCGACCTTCTCTAGTCTTCACTAAAATTCCAGTTGAAGCTGTTCCATCAACAAAAGTTGAAGCATAAAAATTAGGTACCCCAGGAGTTACTTCTTCTGGTTTATTAACGTAGGGAATGATTTTTGAAACCGGTCTTCTTGCGCAAGACAAAGAAGCCATGGCCATCGAAGCGCCCATCACAGTTAAAAAATCCCGTCTGGCCATTCCTTTGGAATCAATTTTGTCTATATTTGCTATCGTTTCCACAGGTTTAAAAAGAAACTCTTGCCCTCTCTTTTCCTGTGACCCTCCATCACCCCAATAACTCTCTGAAAGTTCCTCTAGAGCTACCCAGTGACGTGGTTTTTCAAACTTTTTTTGATCTGAATTTTTCTGATGAGCCATGAATTTGCCTCTCTAATCGCGTCTTTGTTGTTTTTAATAATGACAAGTGGAACAGTTCACAGGAGCTACATCCGCTCGACCATCTTTTCCACGCTTTTTACCCAGATTTTCAAGGACCTGTTCAGGAGTTGTTTCACCCCTGTGACAATTCAAACACCACCCCATCGTCAATGGTTTTGATTGATAGATTCGGTCCATTTCCTTAATATCTCCATGACAAGTTTCACAGGAAACTCCAGCAGAGATATGAGGTCTATGATTGAAAAAAACATGATCGGGCAGACGATGGATTCGAACCCACTCAATTGGTTTCCCATCTCGATAAGCCCGCGCAAGTTTCTGAATATGAGGACTATCCGTCTTCACAACTCGATGACAGTTCATACAAACATTCATCGGAGGAATACTTGCATGATGAGAACGAGTCACACCCACGTGACAGTACTTACAGTCAATCTTATTTGTTCCTGCATGTAACTTATGACTAAAGGGAATAGGTTGCTCAGGGTAATAGCCCTGATCAGACGCAGACGGAAATAACGAGACAATTCCGACCACAATCGCAAGTCCTACCAATGTACCAAAAAACAGACCCAAACGAATTTGGGATTTTGTTAGCTTACCAAGGATGCTCAACATAGATGCACCAATCTCCACGAAGTTAATCGTCTAGTTTCCGAAACTCATCGCAACTTCTCTGAAATTAAAGAAGAAATACAACGAGCCTCATAAATGGTTGATGATTCCTGCTATTTTATTAACTTGCATTGTACAAAAACTCTACCCGCTTTTGTGAAAAAATCTTTTTTAAAAGATTACAGAATTGTCATGTTTCCGAAGTACACAGAAAAGCCATCTTAAAGATCTGTCCCATTCAGACAGGCTCGGTAAAGCTCTCCACTCGTTAATACACTCAAAGTCAAATCCTTCTCTCCATCAACCGTTTGCTGAAAAGCAACATCTCGATATCGTTTTCTACACTCTTCTTTCGCTTTTTCTGCCGAAACGAGCTCTTTTTTGAAAGCAAATCCCTGCAAACAACTCTCAATGAGTGACGTTTTTAATTCCGGTCCCACCTTTTTTTCACATAGTTTCTTAGTGGTTTCATCGGTTTTTTGATCTTCACAAGCAGCCAGAAAAAATAAGAGAAAAATGAAAATCTTCTTTTTTGAATTCATGAGCACAAAGGTAACACAATGAGTCTTTTTTAAACAATGAAGTTAATTTTTAAAAAAAACAAATTTCATCAGATATTTTTAAAATCAAATAAAAACCAAGCCTTCTTTTAACAATTGCCACATGCAAAGAAAAAAGTTATCCAGAAATCAATGGACCGGGGACTTTTCTTTTTTTTAATATTCATGGGATTTACATCAATCAGCGAGGCTCGCCCCGCTCCTTCTGACCCCATGCAAACCATTCGAAATCGCATGATTCGATCCCAAGTAGTCGGACGAGGAATTCACAACCCAAAACTCATTCGGGCAATGAAACAAGTCCCCCGCGAACAATTTGTCCCAAAAGCTCGACAGGAGTTTGCTTATTACGATACTCCGATCCCTATTGGCTTTGGACAAACCGTTGCAAATCCTTATCTAGTTGCTTTTTTAACAGATTCAGCAAAAATTAAACCAACGGATCATGTGCTCAATGTGGGAACTGGTTCTGGATATCACGTTGCTGTTCTTGGAAAATTAGCCCAAAAAGTTTTTACGATTGAAATTGTTCCTCAACTTGCCCAGTCAGCTCAAAAAGTTTTTCAAAAACTAGGGTACCAGAATATTATATCAAAAACAGGAGACGGATATGCGGGTTGGAAAGGTAATGCACCTTTTGATGTCATCATTTTATCCGCAGCTCCCGATCATATTCCTCGTCCACTCATAGAACAACTTCGAGTGGGAGGAAGGCTGATTATGCCCGTCGCAAAAGATCCGATGAGAAAAACACAGGAGCTCGTAAGAATCACTCGCACTTCAAAAGGATATCGTCGGGAAGCATTGAAGCCTATTTCTCTTCATCCAATTGCTCCAGTGATGCAAGGACAACGAGCAACTCGATCTCAACCAAAACTTCCTCAGTCTTGATCAAACTCTTCTTCTTCAAGCTCATTCCCCTCTTTTAAAAGCTCTTTTCTTAAATCCTCAAAGAACCTTTCTTCATATTCAATATCAACAGGAGTCCCACACCCTGGCTCCCCCACTCGATCCCCAATCCGCACATGCATGTGATTGCGATGACTTCTCACATGCCTCAAATACCGAGAAACTTTTGGCCACAGCGGATCTGATTGAGCAACTCGTTTTAATCTTCTTTTCAACCTTCGATCAATAAAAATTACTTTAATACAGGCAAAAGGGTTTTGAAAAAATTTCTTTATTAACCACCAATTCGCCTCAGGATCAAATTTTCTTGAAAAGGAAAGAGGCGATTTTCGATCTTTGTTTGCATGTAAAAATCCGATGTCCACATCTTGCCCTGTCATATGAGAAGCATGACCTCTCCTTCCTCCTCGGCCAAAAAGACAGCCTCCGCGAGGCGCTGAAATATCACCAACTAAAAGCTTGATTCCTTTTTCTGAAACTGAAAAGTAAGTTTTCGAAATTTCTCTTCCAACCCATTCAAGCATTCCAACCATGCGATCTGTACCAAAATGTACACAACGATGCTCTCTACGAACAATCAGTCGATTTTCTTCTGTTGAGACGATCGGCCTTCCCCAAGCCAAAAACCCTTGATTCACTTTACAATAAGCCTGAGGACCTCGTTTTCCAGACTCAATGAGTAAATGTGCTAAAATATCTTTAATTTTTCCTGTTTTTACAGACCGAATGTAATTCATTTGCTCTTGAGTCTGTTCATCACAAAATGATCTTTTTGCCCTCGCAGGATTACACCGAATCCTTCTTCTTCGGTATTTCCAAGGAATTTTTCCGCAACATCTTCCTCCTCGAAACGCAAAGTCAGGATCCCATTTTGCACAAAAGTTTAAGGTAAGGCCTTCGTCAGGATAAACAATATATTCAGACTCTGGTCCACATGCGGGACAAAACTCAATTTGCTCTCCCCCTGCAAATAAAAGAGTCGTTCCTAAGAATAAAAAAAGAGGGATTAACTTATTCATCTTGTATATTTTTTAACAAATCTTCGGCCGGAATTCCTAATTTCTTTTTTTGATTACACTCCCGACAACAAGGAACGATATTCCCCTTTGAACTCGTCCCCCCTCGAGCGAGTGGAACGACATGATCCATCGTCAACTGCTGAGCAGAAAAGGATTTTTCGCAATAATGGCAAACTCCTTGATTCAGTTGATTCTGCCACCACTGTGTTTTCTTTAATTTTTTTGCTTTTTCTCGTTCTTTTTTTATCCGAGCTGGATCTGTGTCTTCTGGACTTAAGAAAAAATAGTCATCTGAACTCATTGTCCTTATTTCTACAACTCAATCTCTTGGCCTTCAAATGCAAAAGACCAATCCACCTCAAAAAAACCTGATTCTTCAGCTTTTTTCTGAATTTGATAATATCTTCTGGCTTCTGCTTCAGCAGCTGCTATTTTTTCATCTGAAGAAGCTGGATCATGATGCATGAAAAGAACTTTTTTGATTTTTTCTCGAATAGCAATATCAAGTCCAATCGAAGCCGTAGCATGACCCCAATTGATTTTTTCGATCGTCTCCATCAACGTATACTGAGCATCAAACAACATCAAATCAACATTTTGATAAAGAGGGAGGTCAAGACCCAATTCTTTTTCTGAAATGCGAGTCGCTTCAGTATCAACACAATGAGAATAGACTTTTCCTCCACTTTCAACTCGGTACCCCCAACATGGATCTGGGTGATCTAGCTGATAAGGAGTAATCACCATATCCCCAAACTTAAGAGGTTTTCGTGGCTCTAACTGATGATAAATAATATCCGCTTCTAAACTATCAATTGAAACTGGAAAATACGGTTTTTTGAAAATGGTTTGAAAAACTTCAGGCAAATCTTTCTGAACCGAATAAACATGAATTTTATTCCCAGGTATAAAAAGAGGGGTAAAAAAAGGAAGGCCAATGAGATGATCCCAGTGAAAGTGAGTAAAGAAAAGATGAACCTCTCCTTTTCCTTTACCGCAGGGTCCATTCATCAGTTGATATCCTAAAAGCCGAATACCACTTCCACCATCAATAATCATTTGATCGCGATCACTATTTACTTCAATACAAGGAGAGTTTCCTCCATAGCCGCCTAACTTATAAAGAGGAAGTCCTTCTAAAAAAGTTTGAACATCACTTTTCTTTTTGTATCCGGACTCGAAAAAGTCATGCATCAAATGAGTAAATCGTTGATTTAACTCAGAAGGAAGATGGGGTGTAGGGAGGGAGCCACGCGCTCCCCAAATTTTAATTCGCAATGACATCCCTCAATTATAACTACGTTTTTTCATACAGAAAGTAGGAAAATTAAGCCGAGCTCAATAACGTCAAAGAGATGACTTAAGGAAGAAATCCTCCCTCTTTCCATTGAAAGAAAAGACTTCTCTGTTTTTCCGAAGGGAAAACAGCTTCATCATCCCACTCTGGAGGCATGTCTTTAGCCGTTTGAACTCGGTCGATCACAAGCTCAATTTTCTCTTTTACCTGATCATAAGTATAAAGAGGAGGGTCAAAACCCTCTGTATTTTGACTTGGATCTCCGTGACATTTAGCGCAACTCACATCTAAGACCGTTTTTTTCAAATCGACAAAACTCACCTTCTTAAGAACCGGAGGAGGAACGGGATCTGGATCTGTTTGTTCTAAACTCAAAATATAATCTCGAATATAAGTCCTCTCAATATCACTGAGAGGACTTGAATTAAGAGGCATTAACGACCGCCGAGAACAATTGGGGTCTGTTCTGCAATAAAGAGAGGATCGAATAGGATCTCCTGGCTTGATTCGTTTTGAAATTGATTTTTGCAAATTCTTTGCCCACGATCGATGAAATCCCGTGTGACAATTAATACATTTCTCCTGAACAATCATTTGAACTCTCTCATATGCGGAAACTTCTTTCAGACGATTCAATAATTCTGATTGTGAAGGTCCTCCAAACTGAGACGCTTCATCCGTTCCCGTTTTGGCACAAGCTCCAACGAATAAAAAAAGCAATAAAGAAAACTTCTTCATAAATTCCTCCTAAAAATTCAAAAACAATTGTGCCATCAATAAATCTTCAGAAAGAGATTGATTCCACGCCTTCCTAAAGTCTGTTTTAAAAGTTAGATTTCTTAAAATTTTCAAATCTAACCCCAGACCAAGTCGCTTATTAAACTCCAAAAAAGGACTTTGAACATAAAGAAGTTCTCCAATAAAAGCGATTTCCAAAAATTCAACTGGATAATAAAATGGCCTGAGATAAAACGAATGCTGAAAAAAAGATTCATCTGATCGATTTAAAATATTTCTAAAATTAAAATCATATTCGGAAAGAACTCCATATTGTTCATTTCCATAGCGAGAAAATAAACCCAGCAGAGTTCTATTTAATACTTCTGAGTGAGCAAAAAGACCAATTCCCCCAAGAGAAAAGTGAGAATCTAAATAATACTCATATCTTCCCCCTAAAGACCACTCTCCATTTTGAGATACTTCTTGTCCACTCGGTGCCCCTAAAAAAAAGGTAGATTGATCATTCTCTCTCCAAAAATCATATCTAATTGTGGAAACGACATCACTGACATCCTGTCGATTTCTAAATCGAATATAGGCACGATGATCATCGATTCTAATTCCATAAGGAAGGTAGTCTCTACCAATAGTAATTTGATCTCCTCTTTTCTTCTTTTTCCAACGATAAGAGTAAACCGCTCGTCTCAATAAAAGCGTATTTAAAAAAGAACGAGTCCCATCACTTCGATTTGGAGTTCGCCCTACTTCGAACTGAAAACCATGTCCTTTTCCAAAATCAATAAAATTTAAATAATCAAGTTGCATCGGAAAGGCCGACCATTCACCATTCTTATCTAAAACTACACCACGAAACTGGAGCCCATGCTGAATGCGACCATTTAGTGTAAGCGTTTTTTCAAATGAACTCTTTTCTTCAGGATCATATTCTGAAGGAGAGATCGAAAGAGATGCTGCAATTCCTTTTCCGTAATCAGTCAACAAAGATCCACCCAGTGGAGATCGATGACAAGTCACACAGGTCGTATACCCATGACGAATCATCATCGGATGAGCAAAACTATTTTGACTTAAAAATAAAAAAGATACGATAAGAAGAAATCGCATTAACAATGCCCCCACTTTTAATTCTATACTTATTCATCCAAATCAGAACTAAAAATACGTTTTTCGTCAAGCCATTCATCATAAATGAATGACTATTCATAAAAATGTGTTTACAAATGTCTGCAGAATAAAACGAGAACTATTTTTTTTGGTAGACTCGAATCGTATAAGAAGGATCTTCTTCAACAAATGTTTCACGAATAATCTCATAACTCTCTTCGTTAAATTCAGGAAAATAAGTATCTCCCTCGTAAGTCTCATGAATAGAAGTTAAATAAATTCGATCACAGTATGGAAGAGCTTCCTTATACATTTGAGCACCACCAATGACAAAAACTTCTATCTGAGAGGAAATATTTTCAATCGCTTCCTTAAGAGAATGAAAAACCTCAATCCGAGAGTCTACAACTAGATCTCTATTTCTAGTGATTACAATATTACGTCTTTTAGGTAGGGGCTTTCCACCTAACTCTTCCAACGTTTTTCTTCCCATGATGATCGGACATCCAGAAGTTGTTTCCCTAAAATACTTCATTTCACTAGGGATATTCCAAGGAAGCGTTCCATCTTTGCCGATCACCCGGTTTTCCGCCATTGCAGCAATTAATGAAATCATACTGCTACCGGTGCTTTGATTGCAGGATACGGATCATAATCAACCAATTCAAAATCCTCATACTTAAAGTCAAAAATATTTTTGACTTCAGGATTTAGTTTCATCAGAGGTTTTTTTCTTGGAATTCGAGAGAGCTGAGTTTTTGCTTGCTCTAAATGATTCGTATAAAGATGTACATCTCCAAAAGTATGTACAAAACTCCCTGGCTTTAATCCACAAACCTGAGCCATCATCAACACGAGTAAGCTGTAACTGGCAATATTAAAAGGAACCCCCAAAAACAAGTCCGCACTTCTTTGATAAAGCTGGCAAGAAAGCTTTCCTTCTGCGACATAAAATTGAAAAAAAGCATGACATGGAGGAAGAGCCATTTTATCAAGCATTCCTACATTCCACGCACTGACAATTAATCTCCGAGAATCCGGGTTTGTTTTTATTTGATTAACCACTGTAGAAATTTGATCAACAACCTGACCATCCGGCTTTGGCCAGGAACGCCACTGAACACCGTAGACTGGCCCTAAATCACCTTTTTGATCCGCCCACTCATCCCAGATGGTGACTTTGTGATCTTTTAAATATTGAATATTCCCTTCACCTCTTAAAAACCAAAGAAGTTCATAAATGATCGACTTAAGATGAGCTTTTTTTGTCGTCACCAAAGGAAAACCTTCTTCGAGGTCAAATCGCATCTGATGGCCAAATAAGCTTATTGTTCCAGTTCCTGTCCGATCTTCTTTATGAGTCCCCTCTACCAAAACCTTTTCCATCAATTCGAGATAATTTTTCATCGCATGGTACTCTAGCATGATCCTCATTTAGAACAAGGCAGACACATTCATAAACTTTAGATCCTTCGTCTTTATTCATTAAACTGTAGAACTTCCATCCATTTAGATTAGCAATATGCATTAATTTATCATTGGATTCTTCTAAACAACAAAATAGGCATTAACAAACCGATTTTAAAATCAAATAACCGGTTATCTATAAAGAAATCTCATTAAATCAATCTATTCATAAACAACAATCTAAGTTGGTTTTAATTATAAAAAGCAAATTCTTCTTATAATTTTTTTAACCATACAGATTGACACATTGCAATTCGAATTCTAAGGACTCCTAGAAACACATAAGAAAGGATCAAAAGTATTAATGGGTGGGGCACAAAAAAAAATACAATTTGGACTTTTATTTCTTTTAAGCTTTAGCTTTTCAAATGTTTGTATCGCTTCTAAAAAGCCATGGCTTGTTGGAATTCGTGGATATGAGGCAAAGACTCAATCGTATTCTGAAACTATTGAAAGTAAAATTCTTCCGACAAAAACAACGGAGTTTAGCAACGGAAATACTTTTGTTCGATTTTTAAAAAATCCTATCAATCAGAAACTAACTCTGTATATTCCAAACAACATTGAAGATCATGATGACCTTCTTATGGAAGCTCTCATTAAAGTTCGCACCGCTAAAACAATGGGTGCCTTATCAATATCCGTTCATTTTGAATCTGAATCCTTACCTTCAACTTTTGTATTAAAACTTTTCAAAATTTCGGGGGCGGAATCTTACCGTATTGCAAACCAAGATTATGACTTTCCAGAATATCAAACAAAAACAAAAAATTTTAAAAAAAAGTTTGCAATTGTAGGAGACACAAACCCTTCATTGAGAGACACCTTATCAAAACAACTCAATATCCCAGTCATTCAAGAATCTGAATGGAACCCCAACAATAAAAAGCTCTCTGGATACAATATATTTTATGTATCTTCTCTTGAGTCTCCAATAAACAAATCATTTTTTGATACTTTACATAAAATATATAGCACTCAATCAAAGTGGCAACAAGTTCACCTGATCTCTCCCTACCTTCCTTATGCTCGATCAGATAAGATAGATCAATTTGGAATTACTGTAACAGGAAGACTCACTGCTGACCTCATTGAGGGACTAGGAGTAAAAACAATAACAATTGTAAGACCGCATGCACCTCAGAGTGTAGGTTTTTTTTCTATCCCTGTTTTTGAAATCAACGGAAGAGAAACAATCAATAAAGAACTCAAGAAACTGGGAGTTTCTATTATCGTTTCTCCTGACGCTGGTTTTCAAAAAGATGCTACTTTATATGCAGAAGAACTTCACCTACCCCTCGCAATTATCAATAAGAAAAGAAATCCTCTCACTGGAGAGACTCGTATTCTCGGGATTAGTGGAGACTCTGTAAAAGGGCATACTGTAGCGATTGTTGATGACGAAACTGCCTCTGGAGGAACACTTGCCGAGTCAGCAGAGTTTCTTAAAAAGCATGGTGCAAATAAGATATTTGGTGTTGTTAGCCATCTTGCAGGAAACGCTCAAAAAGCAATTGACTCGCCAGACATTGATCTCATGGTTGTGACGAATTCATTTAACATTACTCAGCCAGATATATCAGTTTTAAATTTAGGTTTTGAAATTTCGGAAACTTTACAGTCTGTATTTTCAGGAGAAAAAAAGACTCCACTTTGTAAAACGTTATTTATACGCAGAAAGATTAAATAAAATGAAACTCATAAATAAATCTATTTTTTTTAGCCTCCACTTTCTTTTCATTTCTTTTGCTTTTTCTGATCAAACACAATTAGAAAATCAAATTGATGAGTTAGTACAAAAAAAAACAGTTCCCACAATCGAAGAAATGCTCACTGTACTCAACCCATGGCCGAGTCATGAAAAAATGCTTAATCAAGAGTTTATCGCTAATGCTTACCCTAATGCTATAAACAATATCGCCAGAATGATTGTAAGTTTTGAAAAAGCCTTTCCTGGAGGAAGATATTTTTCTCTTGGAAGAGATGTCATCCAAAATAGTCTAGCCCTGGAAGCGTTTTACTATCTGAGAGGTGAGCCTAATCGCGCAGGAAGATTCAACGCAAGTACTCCAAGTTTTAAAAACTCTTCCTCAGAAACCATTGTTCGATATGCTCAGTCTCTAGGCATTAACTTCGATACCATTACAGAAAGTGCCCCTTGGGTTCTCTATGATTTTAGTAGCTATAGCCCAACTTATACCAGTGGAGGAGGAGGAGGAGAAGCAAGCCAATCCAGGCTAACGATGAGATATCTCTATGAAACCTACAAAAATCTAGGAAAAGACCCAAAAGATCTTCTTGGAAAAATTGCGTTTGTTAATATTAGCGACAACAACCTAAAACATACTATCAACGAAGACTTTGATCAGGAAAACTTTTTCGAAAACGTATCATCACTATCTCATATAGACGGCGTACCGGTTCCACGATTAAGCACAAGTTATGGAACTTTTTTTAGGATAAATCATAGGACTTCAGAGTGGCATGATTCATGGCTAGGTTTTAAAGAAATAAACGAAAAACTTATTCCAATTTCTGGCGTGCAATTTTCGAATATTTCAAAAAAAACTGTTTTACAAGAAATTTATATAATTATCGAACTCATTAAATCTAATGAATTTAAAGACAAATTAGATGAATATCTAAAACTCTATAAAATTGATTTAGATGGAAATTCAAAACTTTATCAATCACTAACGTCACAACAAATCAATGAAAGAAAAAAACAAAGAAAAAAAGAATTAGCTCTTCAAGAAGAGAAAAAACAAGAACAACTTAAAGAACATCTAAAAAACCTTTTTGAAATAGAACAATCTTTAAATGAACCCGGAGAAATCACAAACAAACTCTCAAACAACGGAAATCACTACCTTCAATGGTTAAAGCAATTTCAAAATACAGATTTTAAAGACAAAATCATTGTCCCATTTATGCAGGCTATCACTAGAGCAAGAGCTTCTCAGAAAATTAAAGGAAGAGATTATAAACGACTTTATCGTTATGTCCTAGGCAACACTCCTTCTCTTTCTGACGATCAACTAAAAGCTATTCGGGAGCTTTATGAAAACGATGAAAAATTCAGATCTATGTTTGAAAAAAGAGAAGATGAATTTAAAAACTCCGACAAATTTGGAGGGAAAATTTCGGAACACACTAAAACCATCTCAGATTATCTTACAAAAACTGGATGTAATCGAATTTTTACACAAATAGATAAAAAATAAATCATTTTAAAAAAAGCAAATCTTACTTTTAAAAAAGGACTAAATAAACGGTGAAAAAACTTATTATTATTTTAACTTTAATTGCCCATCACTTCTCTTTAGCCGGATGTGAAGAAAATTTTTTAAGTCGTCTATCCACATTAGAACGACTAACTAGTCTAAATCAGGAGTCAGAACGGATTAAAGAATTAGAAAAAAAATTAACGTCTTTAAATACTAAAAAAATTTCTAAAAAACAAAGAGGATTACTAAAAAAAATTTTTAGTAATTCTGGAAAAAAAGAAAATCAATCGGTAAAAAAGCAAATAGCTCAAATAACTTCAGAGATTCAACGTCTAAAAAAAACAAACAGAGAAAAAAACCTAAAAGCACTTGAATTGGTATTATTAACTACTGAAGGTCAGTACATTCAAGATCACCTCAACCTAGAAAGATTAAAAAAACTAAATTCAAAACAAACAGTGACGATTCTTGCAGGGACTTCTGGAACACAGCCTGATCCTCAAATGCAAACTGAATTGACCGAATTAGTTTCTCAATTTATTTCTCGTGGATATTTTATCCTCTACGAATCAAATAGTCCTTACGCTAAACTAATTCAATCTCTAGCTCAAAAATCATCTTTTGGTATCTCTAATCAACCAACAAAACAAAGAGGCCAAGTTTACATTAAAAACACCTACTTAAGAGCACAGGCTTTATTTAACACCTCGGAAAAAATAATTACAACTCCTGACTCCACAACTGGATTTGCGGGATTATTCAATAATGAAATAGACATTATTTTTGATCCAAAAAAAGAATGGAACTTTTCTCTTCATCAATGGAAACAAGACTTAGATCTTATGAACATAAACATGGGAGTTCGAACTAAAGAAATACCTATTTTTGATCAAGCTACAACCGTTACTACAGCGATTAAAAAAATCCCTTCATCTCCTATCTACAGTAAAAGTTACTTTAATCAAGAATTTGACCTTGCAGGAGAGCCTATTCGTACCTCTCCTCACGTTGAGACAGAAATTTTCCCAATAATTACAAAACAATTTAAACCAAAAAAAATAACTCTTTCAGACCTTTCTGATTATCAAATTGATCATATCGTCAAAGAAGTTACTGAACTTCTAATCGGACAAGAAGATTTAACAGGAGTAAGAGGAGCTGCAGTTTTTGGAACGGGAAGGGATGAGAATCCTTTTGAGAACCTTATTTTCAAATCTGGTCTCGCCTTAGGATCTCTTGATATTAGCATCACGACTGGCGGAGCTGGCGGTGCCATGAAAACTTCAAATACTGCAGCAATATCATCTCATGTTCCATCAGTTGGGATCCCTATCACGGGTAAACACACTCTAAAAACAGAAAAAAAAGTAGAAAAAGAACATCATTCTCTTACCGTTTCGAGTAGTGGATATGAAACCCGAATCCCTCTCCTTCTTCACGAAAAACAACTTGTTGTTTTTGTTCCAGGAGGCTCTGGAACCATGAAAGAATTTTGGATAACGATTCTAAAACTTCTAGAAAACCCAAAAGAAAAATTAGAGATCATTTTTGTGGGTGATGACTATTACAGTGGCTTAAAAAATCAAATCGACAGCTCATCAATTCCGCAATTCATTAAAGATAGAATTCATTTTGTCAAAAACGATTTTGAATTAAAAATCACTATAGAGACCCTCTTCAGCTTTGGCCTTTTAGATGAAGAAATTTATTTCTTTAATAAAAAGAGGAATAAAAGATGAATAAATTAATTTTATTTATTCTATTATTTTGCTTTACTGAGACTAATGTATTTTCCAGCGATGTAATAGAAAATCACTATGAATCAGCTCTTCAAGCCCAAAACTCTAATAGCTACGATGAATTTCTTAAAAAATGGATTCAAACCGATATTTTAGAGTCAATTCGTAATGACATCTATTTAATTTTAGAAGAAGTTAAAACTCTAACGACTCAAGAAAAAACTCAGTTTTTCAATGAACTCTTTTTTCATTGGTCAAATAAACGCTCAAAACTTAAAAATAGTGCTCTTGAATTAGACAAAAAAATCGGTGTTGTTTCTTTAGATTCAATTGATTCTAAAAAAATAACAGATCAACTTATTCGTTACACTCAAGAATACGAAACAGAAGTCATCATTCCTGTAATCGCTCAAATAGAAAATGAAATCAAAAGAGATTTTAATAATAAAAATTTATTTTTTATAGGAAGAGACTTTACTGCTCCATATCTTTTTATCTCTTTAAAAAAATCTATAGATAAAAATTTTCTTTACACCCTTAATGTATCAAGGAAAATAAGAGACTTAATCTTCAACCATCAAACTTCTGAAATTTACCATTTATTAAATTCCATCGGACTAACAAAAGAGAGATTATTAAAAAATGGCTTAGTATTTATGGATTCAAGTATGTCTGGAAAAATTCCCAGAGCAATTTTAAGAGCCATTTGTGAAAACCTAAATAAATCTGAAGCAACTCAATTCCTGAAACTTGTAGATTTCAGATATTTGAGATCAAAAAGAGTAGATGGAAACTCTTCTTTTAAAGATATTATCAACAATTACACCAGGAACAACGAAGAACTCTCTTCAGAGACTATTAAAAAACTCACCGAAACTGATTATTTTTTTTCTATTCAACGATTTCAAATCGCTATTCCAGGAGCTATTAATCACTGGGATGCTGATCATGTTCACAATCTACTAGAGCATCGTCATAAGTTTATACAAACAGGACTAAAATTTAAAACAAAACCGTCACTTCATATTTATAGTGACAAACCTATAAAACTATCTCAAAAAGTTATATCACTCCTTGGACTAGTATCTGATCTACGACTTGCTGAAACAATTATTCCAGTAAAAAAGAAGACCACTAAAAATCAAGAAAAAATAAGAAAAAACAAAAAAGACTTAAACAAAAACGAACTCTTATTTCAGGAAATATCTGAAGTCCATCAAAAAGGCTTCAGTGCTATGAAAGATTGGCAATATCTGGAACCATTAGAGGGAGCAAATGACTTTTTTTCATCTCTGGAAATCAAAAAAAGCGATGATCCAAATTACCCAATGGTTCTAACCTCTAATAATGCAGTCCTCTATAAGTTAAAAGGATATCTAGGAGAAGGTAGAAATGTACAAGTATTTTTAAGTGATAAAAATAGAGTTATTAAAATTACAAAAAACCCAAAAAATGCACGTAAATCTCTTTTGCAAAAATGGACACAAGATAGAATTCTAAAAAATTATCCAAATTTTAGGCATGCAAAAATACTTTATGCACATCCAACAGGGGTAATTGTAGAACAAACTTACTTTGACGGAAAAAACTTAGAAGCAAAATATTCTCAAAATCCAATTGAAGAAATACCGAAAAAAATAAAAAACCAGGTATTGGAACAATGGCTTATCGCAAAAAAAATTGCAGCAGAACAAAACATTTGGTTAGACTTCAAAGCCGCAAATTTTCAGGTCGATAACGCTGAGCAAATTGTTAATGTAGACTACACTCCACGTCTCAATAAAGGATTTTATACTTATTTTTTTACAGACAAAACTCAAACTGAAATGCTTTCAGATATGAATTTTTTAAAAGAGTTCTTTTATCATGACAGTCGTAAAAATAAGAGCTTTAGTTCTAACAGTACTTCGACATGTCAAATCCTATTTGGAACACCTGGAAACCTTAAAAAATGAAAAAACAAATTTTCTTATATTTAGCTTGTCTGTTTTTTATCATACCAGCACATGCTCAAACCGTGGTTCCACATCGACTCAAAAAACTAATCGAAAATCAACAGTGGGAGGCGATTTCTCAGGTTATAAAAAAACTATCTTTGGCGAAAAGCAATGAATATAAAGCGATGAATATAGCTATCATTGATGAAATCATTAAATCACAAAACAACCCACCTGATAAATTTTATATTAAACTAGCGACAGAAAGTTTCTGTCTAAGAGACATCATTATTAATCAATATTTGCATTCAGAAAAAGGAAAAAACAATAACAATGTTCTAATTGGCATTTTAAGCGACAAAAAAATTTATAACTTTTCTACACTCTTTAAACTATTCACTCAAAGTAATGAAAAAAATTTACTTCCTTCTCTTCGTTATACAGCAGCGATCATACCATTAGATGAATTAGAATCTTTTACAAAACATATCCTTCCTCTATCCTCTTATAGAGATGATTTTGAATTAATTTGGATTATCACAAGCCGAGCAAACACAAAAACTCTCAGGCGATTGAGTCGGTATGTTTTCCCAAAAATTGATCTCGAACCAATTCATTTTCAAGTTCTAAAAAAAGCCAATACCATTACCGAAGTTAGCCAAAGGAGAAAGTTCTTACAAAATGCCAAAGATTTGATTGAAGAAAAAAACTGGGAAAAATTATTAGCTCTCATTAACTCAGTTAAAGAGGTCGATATTCCGGAAGGTTACTCATTAGAAAAAGAAGCCGTAGGCGTTGGAAAAACAGGTAGAGTTCATCAGTTAAAGGACTCAAATGGAGAACTATGGGCTTGGAAAGTTCCAGTAAACGATAGTGCGGATATTCAAAAAAGTTTCAAAAAACAGATAGAGCTATCAGAAGAATGGAGAAAAAACGGTCTGTCTTCAGTTAATGTGAAATGGAGTACAGATAAAAAGTCTCTACTTATGAATTTCATTGAAGGAACTCGATTAAGAGAAGCGATTCTCGATGAAAAAATTTTAGACACAAAAAATAACCCAAAAAAATTAGCACTAGAAAAATTTTTCATTAAAGCTTCTGAAAAATACATTTATGTCTCCGGATTAAACCCTGACAATCTTATTTTTGATGGAAAAGAATGGCAAATAGTTGATAGCGGACCAATTAGAACTTTTTTCAGCAAACATAGAACTCTAAATGAATACTCAAACAAACTAAAAACAAAATGGTTAAGAGAAGAACTTAAAAGCAAAAAAAAAGAAATTGATTTATTTTGGAAAGAATTACTAGATAAACAAAACTTCCAAAATCATTCAAAAGGTCCCAAAAAGAAAAGACGAAAAAAAAGTAATGAATTAAATTATGAAAATAATGACATAAAAAAAGAGCCTCCTTTTATTAATTCTTCGCCAAAAAAAGTGAACATTGGAGAATTGAAAAAATATGAAATCATTCAAAAAGAAAAAAATTTAAAACAAGTGATCTTTAGGTTTGACCCAGGAACACCTTCATACTATGAGCTATTGCACCTACAAGAGAATAGAATTATTGTTTCTAAGATAAGAAACAGTCTTTATTTTGTTGCGATAGATGAACCACAAGGAGTTTCTTTAAGAGAGCTTTCAAATAAAGCAGCGGTTCCAATTCATGAAACAATTGCATGGACAGCACTTGCGGATTTTTTTGATCATCTAGTTCATTTAAATCTATATATTCACGGTTTAACTCCAGATAGTTTATATTTTCACAATGGAACGTGGAGCCTTTGGTACTACGGTCATCTCATTCCGACAACCACAGATACCGAAACTAGACTCCTCTATTTAGATGAACTCGGAAATAAATGGGCTCAATCTCTTCACATAAAAAAAACATTTATAAAAGAAGTAATTAATGGAGATATTGAGGAAAAATGTGAGAAAAATTTTATTGGGGACATAAAATGAAAAATCTTTTTTTGATATCTATAGTAGGTATCATCTATACATTAACATCCAACGCTACTTCTAATTTGGACCATTTATTTTCTTCTCAATGCGCTTTAGTTTTTGGAATTCACGGAATCAAACCACCTAAAATTGATGAAGTTCCTGATATAAGTGAGATTGCTGTTAACAACACATACCAATTTGATTATCAATCTCCAGTTACAAGTCTAGATACAGACAGCCCATATTCTTATAAAGGTTATTCCAATAGTCATTACGAAAACAAGAATAGAAAACTTCCATCAAAAAGTAGTAAACCTCAAGAATTATCAATAGAGGAAATTTTTAAATTAGATAGAAAAGATCAATCAAAATCATTTCTTTCAGATCTTATGAGATTTAAGTGGTTAGATTCGTTTTCCAATATGAATCCATACACTCTTCTTTTTGGAACCACCGATTACCCAACCACAGTCGATCTCAATTCACTCAAAAAAACACTATCTAATTTTTCTCAAATATTTTTCTACGATGCAGATTCAATATCAGCGAAAGATATACAAAAAACATTAGGGAAACTTGGAGTAGGCATTACTGCGGACCCAAATAAAGAAAATTTAAATGAAAACATCATTGCAATTGAAAATCCTTACTTAAGACTTAAAGCTTTTTCTATAGGAAAGTCAGTAGGTGATACTCGTTCTGTTACAGCCTTAGCTCTTCATTTAATCGATAAACTAGATTTCCTCATTAACTATAAAAATGAATGGGATTCAGACTTTTTAAATTTCAAAGCATTAGGAAAATTTAAGTCTTCATACTTAAAAATTAAAAATGACTTAAGTTTTATTACTCCGGGTCCCAATAGATATAAAAGCATTATTCCTTTCAACGAAGAAAAGTTTAGTCATCAATTTGATTATAGTTTTAAATTAATCATCTCTAATTACTTAGCTGGAATTGAAGATATAGATTATATTTCTGAAAGTTTGAAAGATCATAAAAAAGCGGTTTTTTTTGGGTCTAGTTCGTTTGACTATCGCTGGAGACAACTAGTTCAACTCGTAGCTAAAGTTTCTGCAAAAAATAAATATATCTTATCAAGCGGTGGGGGGGGTGGCCTCATGGAAGCCGCAGCAAATGCAAGCATTGATAATGGAGGAACTGCCATCGATATTATCATTGGGAAATCTTATTCTTTTAGCAATAAAAGATTTGTCATTGAATCAATGGATTATGAAACACGAATTCCTTTTTTACTGCACGACAAAGACCTTATTTTTGTAGGACCTGGAGGCAATGGAACGATGAAAGAACTAGCAACAACTTTTGTTGATTTTTCTGGAAATCCAAATAAGCGCTCTCAATTAGCTTTTATAAATAGCGAATTCTATAAACCGTTACTTAAAAACTTAATCTCTGATCATTACCCTGAATGGTTAAAAAGAAGAATTCATCTTATTGATTCAGAAGAAGATGCAATTGCACTCATGAGAGGAAAATAGAAATGAAAACAAAAATATATATTGCCTTACTTATCTTATTTTCTCCTATGTTATCTTGGACTCAAAAAGACCAAGATATTAATAATTTAATCAATCAAAACGTAAGACCATCTATGAAGAAGGTGGAATCTGTTTTAAAAGAAATTCCTGGAAACAATCCTTTTCCTGATTGGTTTCAATTTATAGAAAAAGAGGCACCAAGATTTATCGCTCATTTATCTTTTATCTATCCAGACGCAGTTTTTGGCTTCTTAGGTCGAGATAGTCTAATATTTTCAGATATTATTGAAGGGTTTTTCAATAGCATCGGAGAACCCAATAAAGTAATTAGAGTGGGGATGAGTAAAGCAACTTTTGGAATGGATCCTGATTTTAGTCCAAAATTCAACCCTACAGACGAACAAATCTATAGCCTTTTTAAAAGCAAAGGGTTTGACTTAAAAAATGGAATGAATGGTAGACCTCTCATACTCGTAGACACCGTTTCTAAAGGAAATGGACGACAAGGACGAGCTTGTCTTGCTGCAATGTACCGACTCTACGAAAACTCCGGGGGAAACCTCAAAGACATCATTTCTCGACTTTATTTTATAGGCGTAGTTGCCCCAACCTTTCGAGAATCCATATATGAACTAAAGGAAAAAAGAAAAATTCAAGAAACTACATTAAAAAATTTAGAACAAGCAGATCAAACAGAATATCATAAAAACATCGTTCCTCTTCACTACTATGATCAAGTCTCAACAAAGTTTGCTGAAGTTGGATATGAACATTATGTAGGCGCGTGGAATCAAAGCTTTGCAGAAATTACAACAGATAAAAACAATCATAGCTACGCCAAGTCACTCGGCCCCAAGTCTTCGGATGTAAGAATGAATCTCCTTAGATATCAAAAAGCGATTTACGAACTTGTTACAAGCGATTCTTTTTTAGCGGAAGTCATAAAAAAAGCTCAAGCGCTAGGCTACCAATTCAAAATCAAGAATAGGACAAAAAAAAGAATCTCAAAAAAGAATTATGAAGAAGATTTACTTTTAAAAATGGAAAAAGAAAAAATAAACATTGAATCTATCAATTCTGAAATTGCTAATTTTTACAAACCATTCAACAAAGAAAGTAAAAAACAAGATATTTCTAAATTTTTTGAATTCTATCATAGAATTTCAAAAAACTATAAAAACCGCTGGATCCCTCTTCTCGTTCTTGAACAAACAGCCGTAGCACGAAAAAACAAGAAAATCTCCTCTAAAGAATTTGAAAACATTCTCAATACTGTTCTAAGAGACGTTCAGCCTTCGGTAACCCTTTTTACATTGATTCAAAAAATTTCAATGACAAGCAAAAAAGTAACAAGAATTTTCTCTGAAAAGGCTCCTTTCAAAAACAGAATACTGGATAACCTTGTGAAATCTTATCAAGATCACCAAAAAAGCTGGGAAAATTTAAAATGCAATCGTGTATTTTTGTCTTTTAACAGTAAACGATAAACTTTTCCTTTTTGATTCTTATAAAATCAAGGAATTCTGATTGATTAGCGCACCGCGTATCCTTAAAGTAAAGATCGTCCATGCAAACGAAGTACTTAAAAAAACTCAATCCAAATCAACGCCAAGCCGTTCTCCACGAAGAAGGTCCCCTTCTTGTCCTAGCAGGAGCAGGGAGTGGAAAGACCAGCACAATGACCTATCGAATGATTCATTTGATTACTCAAAAGAAGGTCTCTCCGCGCCAAATATTAGGACTTAGCTTTACAAATAAGGCTGCTGGAGAACTCAGAGACCGCGTTTATTCAGAAGTGAGAAAAATCACACAAAAAAGAACACAAGGACTAACTGTTTCTACTTTTCATAGTCTTTGCGTTAAAATCTTAAGACAAGAAGCGAGTCGCTTAGGATACACTTCACAATTTTCTATTTTAGATCAAAATGATCAAATTGAGATCATCAGAAAAATTCTAAGAAAAAATAGTGTGGATGATAAAAAGTTCGATCCTTCTTTTATCTTGTTTGGAATTGGACAAGCAAAAAACAGATTTATTCCCCCTCATCAATCTGAAGCTTTTTTTATGAATTCAGCTAGAAATGAGGCATCCTCTCCAATTGCTTTAGAAATGGCAACCACCTATCCGGAGTATCAAGATCAACTTCGGGCCATGAATGCGATGGACTTTGACGATTTATTATTCAACGCTGTTGATTTATTAAAAAAACACCCTGAAGTCTGTGACGCCTATAATGATCGATTTAAATACATTCTTGTTGATGAGTACCAAGACACCAATCAAGCCCAATTTGAACTCATTCGACTCCTTACCCTAAAGCAACAAAATATTTGCGTGGTGGGAGACGATGACCAATCTATTTATGCTTGGAGGGGGGCTGATCCTTCCCACATTTTAAATTTTGGAAAACACTACCCAGGAGCAAAAACAGTAACTCTTGATCAAAATTATCGAAGCACACAAACTATTTTAGATGCCGCAAATCAAGTTATTCAAAATAATTCGGTTAGGCACCCTAAGTCGCTTTGGTCTCAAAAAGAAGATGGACCTCCGATAACACTCATCTTAACTGAAGATGATCATGACGAAGCAACTACCGTAGCCGAGCGAATTTTTGATCTCGCAAAAAAACACGAGGGAGGGGAAGTCAAAACACTCATGAACTGGAGTGATTTTGCAATTCTATTTCGATCCAATCCACAAAGTAGACATTTCGAAGAAGCACTCCGAATGAAAGGGATTCCTTATCGTTTAGTTGGATCTTTTTCTTTTCTAGACCGAAAAGAAATCAAAGATACCCTCAGTTACTGGAAAACGATTTTAAATCCAGATGAAGAAACTGCACTTCGAAGAATCATTAATTGGCCTGCAAGAGGAATCGGGAAAAAAACCATCGACACCATTCATAGCCATTCGGTAGAAAACCAATGTTCTTTTTTTGAGTCAATTCCTGATGCAGACTTAAAGACTAAACCCAAACAAGCGGTCATGACCTTCGCTTCTCTTATCCAAAAGATGAGAAACGCATTAGAAAAGATTGAGCCTGAACCAACGGCTATGGCGGACTGGGCAAGGCAAACTTTTGAATGGATAGGAATGAGAACTGGAATAGAAAACGACGTTGATGATGCCCTACAAGCATCTCAGCGATGGGAAATGGTTCAAGAGCTCGCACATGGCCTTGGACAGATGAAACTTGAAGAACCTGCTGAAAACAGCTTTATGTTTTTAAGAGAATACATCACTCGATTGACTCTTGATGCCGAAGAAGAAAGCGAAGAAGAGGAAAGTAAGGAAAAAGACGAAGTGACACTCATGACTTTACATGGCTCAAAAGGCTTAGAATTCCCCACTGTCTTTTTAGTGGGAATGGAGGATGGTTACCTTCCTCATCAAAGAGTCATGGATGAAGCAACAGACTATAGTGAAGAACGTCGTCTTTGCTACGTTGGAATCACTCGTGCAAAAGAAAAACTCTATCTGACTCGTGCAAAAAATAGAATTCGATACGGGAAACCAGTACCTCGGTACCCTTCTCGATTCCTATCAGAAATACCCGGAAACTTAATTTTCACAGAAGATGTCTCATCTACACCTGATCTTTCAAGCCAAGTTCTTCGAGAAGCACACGAACAGAAGGTGTCTTCTTTTTTAGAACAAATGAAATCTAAACTCTCTTAAGAAGCTCTTTTATGAAAAAAAGAGACAAGAAGAACCAAAATAATTTGTATCAAAACAGCTGTTGCCACCCACTCCATTCCACCGGACGCAAACCCGTAGGAGTGAAGTCCAACTCCCAACACAAAGTTCACTCCATACCAAGCCATTACCACTGAAGTAAACCCAAGCACTGACCAAGCAGCAAAGCCAAAAGGTCTCACCCAGCCCGCATAACGACCATGCAGAATAGCAAGGTAGCAAAGTAAAGCAATAAGAGCCCACACTTCTTTTGGGTCCCATCCCCAAAACCTTCCCCAGGAGTAGTCAGCCCAGACTCCTCCCAAAATAGTTCCTGCGGCGAGTAAGACCACACCAAACTGCATCGCACGATAGGTCAGTTGATTTAAATCAGCCATTTTAGGAGAAACTTTAGGTTTCACCTTTTCTTTTTTAGCTTTCAAAGCTGCAGCTAAAAAATGAAACAGATTAATATTTGCTAATCCATAAGTCAGGGCAAATGCTGCGTACCCCAATGTAATGGTCAGGACATGAATGGTAAGCCAAAAGTTGCTTCTCAAAACAGGAACCAATGGATCCAGTCCTGGATTTAACATGGTAGGATTGGCATCCGCAGCGATCAACGCTAAAGCAGAAAGAAAACAAGCAGTAGTCATTAAAATCTTTTTCTTCTGAAGTCGATAAAGAATAAAAGCAAAAACCATCACTCCGAAACTTACCCAAACAATGGACTCATACATATTCGTCACAGGAGCTCTTTGTGTAAGAAAAACTCGAATTCCAAAACCTAAAACATGAAAAACAAACCCTAAACTAACAAGGCCCCACGCAAGAACTTTCCAACGCTTTCTTTGACTTACCCACATCATCAAAAAACAAAGTCCTGCAAGTAAATACAAAGACCACGCTTTTTGAAAAAAGCGAATTTCATTGCTAAGCGTTTCAAGTCCTGCTCGAGACTGAACCGTCTGTATATCGGCACCTTGAGTTTTCATTTTTCCTTCGACAGCCCCTTTCAACAAAACAGCTGCCTGACTAAAAGCATCTTTCTCAGAAGCGACGTAGGCCCGAATAAGAGATTTAAAGCTTTTTTCAATTTCAGGTGCGGACGAGGAGTCTGCAATTGACTTCCACTTTTGGGGATCTGGAACGAGAGTCCACACCTCCCCCGAAGTCACTCGACGAAAAGAGGTGAGTCTTCCTAATACCGTCTTCAGTTCCCTCTGACGACCATCCTCTTTTACTCCTGTTTTTGTCACCTGAGCTTTTTTTACTCCCTGTCCTCCCATCTCACTAGCAATCTGATCTGCATACTGCAGAAAAGCCGCATTATGGGTGAGTTCTTGTGGCGAGAAGTATTTTCGGTCTTCTGACAACAAAAGTTGTTTTTTTACATCCTTACGATTAATTCGGATAAAAGGTTCTTTTTCCCATTCATTGGGAAAAGAAATCCATGAAAGAATTAAATCAACCGAATCAAAACCTTTAAAAGTTCTAGACCCTGTAATTCCTAAAACCCATTCTCTGGCAAATGAATCTAAAGGCTTTAAACGCCCACCATTTTGAATAGGAATTCTTTTTATTTGTGAAAAACTAAAATTATGAGGCTGGGGCTGTGCCCAAACAAAGGAAGAAACTAAAAGCCCCAGTAGAATTAACCTTTTCATGATATTTTCCCCTTTTTTCCAACGTATTTTCGAATAAATAAAAGTGCAGAACCTAAAACTAACAAAATAGATCCCAAGTACTTCATGAATCGACCTGGATCCTGATTCACTGTAAAAATCGAAATCGTAGGTCTAGGTCGTGCAGGAACATAACTCGATTGAAAAAAAGTGAACCCCTTCCATTTTAATGGATCATTCATTTTAATTTCAATTTTTTCTTGAGGTGCATTTTCGTCAATGACTCTTACAAATGAAGAGTACATCGCAGGATTATAAGTTCCTTGATAATTTTGAATCTTAAACTCTTCTAAGTGCAAACTAAAAGGAAGCATCACTTGTTTTCTACGGTACTGAATTTGGATTTCTGTTTCACCCGTATCTAAAACTGCTCGATCTCCTAAACCAAGCCATACCCCCACAGAGGACTTTCCCTTCACTCTTAAATGAATCGCTGAAGGTGGAGCATCGGGTCCTTTTTGAACCCTTGCAGGATGATAGGAAGTCTCGTTTAATGCATGAGGCATCCACTGACGAACGCGTAGTTTCAGTTCTTTAATCTGCTTCATCCAGCCCGTACTCAAAACAGTTTCTTGAGATTTTTCAGATAGACTTCCACCCATATAAGTTCCATCTTTTGAGTAAATTCTATAATGCAGTTCGTTTTTCTTTCCTCTCCAAAAAAAGGCATGATTTTTACGAATCGGTACTGAAAATAACTGTTTCACATCAACACCAACACTGACTGGAAACAGTGTAAATTGTGCCGGTCCCAAAGAAAGAGTGCTCCAATTTTGATCACCAGCAAATAACCAAATTGCCTTTTCAAAATTCATTGGTCCTCCCTCAATTACTAATTCAATTGCAGGAGGTTCATCTGACTGAGCTTTAGAAAATTGAATCTTAGGTTCTGCATGAGAAATCCATTGATCCATTTCCAAATCGAAAGAACCTAAAGAATAAGGTTCAAAAGGATAATGAGCAGGCTTCCATTCAATGGGTAGAATTTGGGTTTTCATTGAATCAATAAGCACGAGGACGTTTTCTTCGAGTTCTACTCTTGGAGAAGACTGCCCCTCCTCCAACATCAAAGAGCCATCGAGTCCGGATTGATAGGTCATCCAAGATCCAAAGAGCAACATTAAAATTCCAATATGTGCGAGTAAGAAAGGAAGATGTCGTTTTTTCCACGGCCAACGATCAACCATTACCGCAAAAATATTTACCCCTAATAAAGCCAAAATCCCATAAAACCAAAAGGACCGATACACCCAAAATCGCGCAGTCCGAGTGTCATACCAAGATTCCAGAAAAGTAGCGACTGTCAGTGCAATAGCAATCCCAACGATGGTGATCACCGCGAGCTTCAAAGAACTTAAAAAACGAAACAATGCGTTCATAGAAACTCCAGAAATAATGGCTTACTATCGAGGAAGGTAACCTGTTTTAGGTAAATTCCTCGCAATCTCTTTTGAGCGATCAGGGGTAGCAGAAGACACCGGAGCAAAAGAAATTCCAGCCAAGGAAAGAACTTCTTTTTGAACAATTTCTTCTCTTTTTAGAATATCTCTAGTTAATCCGATCTGGGCCTTTTCATCGTAAATGCGATCATAGATTTTTTTTCGAAAGAGTCCCACATTTCTACCAACAGCATACTTTGCCTGTTTTCTTAATTTTTTTGCGTAGAACCATCCTTGACGTTGTCGTGGCCCAGTTAAATCAATTAAAAGATCAACCTTTTGTGGAGCAGGAGTTCCCATATCATCTCCTGAGGTACTTTTAAAAAAAACAGCCGCTCCAGGATAAGCATGGATAATTTTTTGCCGAAGGCCTTCAAGGTCAAAAATCATTCCTGCCGCTGAGAGAACAACAAGAACGGTCTGAATATCAGAAAACAGTCGACCTTCCGAATCCTTTTGTGATTGAAGAAAGTGAAGATAATATTCGGAATGAGATCCGACTGGATCATTCACTCCCCCGTGATCGTGTTGCGAATTTTTTTCCATATTCGCAACAATTACCAGAGTTTTCCTTGCTTCGCACCTCTTTTCGAGACAGGATCGTTTCTAAAGAGGGAGATCTTCATGAAACAAATTGCAGTCTTACTTTCTGGGTGTGGTTATTTAGATGGAGCCGAAATAAGAGAGTCTATTTGTACACTACTAGCACTGGACTCTCATCCAGTCGATGTCCACCTTTTTGCCCTCAATGAAAACCAGAAAGAAGTTATCAACACCCTCAGTGGGCAGGCTGTTTCTGAGCAAAGAAATCAACTCATTGAATCCGCAAGGATTGCCCGAGGTCAAATTAAGTCACTGGAAGAATGTGATCCAAAATCTTATGATGCACTTGTACTCCCTGGAGGATTTGGGGTTGCAAAGAACTTCTGTACATTTGCTTTTGAAGGTCCAAAAGGCTCCGTTCATCCTTTGGTGAAATCTAAAATCGAAACTTTCTATCAAAACAAAAAACCAATTGTTGCCTTATGCATTGCCCCAGCTCTTCTTGGAATGATTTTCAAAAACGAATCTTTTGAAATGACACTTGGTCCCCAAGGAGAAGCTGCAGACGCACTCGTCTCCATGGGACACAAACACCATGTTTGTCTTACAAACGAAATTCATACCGATCAATCTCATAAAATCATTTCTAGTCCTGCATATATGTATGATGATGCAAAACTTTCAGATGTTTTTAGTGGAATTCAAAAATCGATCGAAACGTTAATTGAATGGCTGTAAAAACTCTTTTTTTTATCGGAACGTTTGGGTCTTTGGGAGCAATCTGTCGATACGGAGTATCGTTTATCCTCCCCGCCTCTCAGTTTCCACTCACAACCTTAATCATTAATTTAATTGGAGCTTTTGGCCTAGGATTAGCACTTTCATTTTTTCAGTCCCCATCTCCATTCGTGATCGGAATCACTGTTGGTTTTTTTGGAAGCTTTACTACTTTCTCAACCTTCTCTATCGACACTCTTCGTCTTCTTCAAAATGGACTCAACGGCCCTGCAATTTTCTATATTGGAGCTTCAGTCATCGGCGGACTTTTACTGGGACTCCTTGGACTTAAAACTGGAGCATTCCTTAATCATCTTTAAGTGCTTTAAAATGAGTCGGACAAGGTTGATTAGCTTGGATAATGATCAAAGCCTTATGCATACTCACAATCATTCGAACTTTTTTTGAAGATAAATCAGATTCAAAACCTTTATTTTTTAAACGAGTCTTGAGTTCTTTCGTAAACGACTCTAATAAATCAACATACATTGAAGCAGACGTATGCTTCCATTTCTTCAATAAATCTAATACGAAGCTTTCTATTGCTTTATTCATAGATGTTTTCAATGCCTCAATCATATGTTCAGTCACAAAATGAACGATAGGCTCATGAATACTTCCTGTAACTAAACCGTCTAGTTGAATCATTCGATCAAAATAAATTTTTCTTTCTTTTGGATCTTCTGAAAAATAAAAACCTGCGACAAGAGTTGAAATTTCATTTCTGATTATTCGAACATAATTTAAATTTCCATGCATGAAATGAAACTTAAAAAACGCTTCAGAAAATTCCTTCAATGAAGTTTCTGAGGTTCCTACCTTCTCCCGATAAACTGCTTCAAATTTCTTTTGAATACTCCAAGGTGGGGTTAGTGAGGTGTTCACCCAATGATGAGGAGATGCTAACACTTCAGGTTTAGTCTGAGGTCCATACAAAATGACAGAAACATTCACTTCTTTAGGAAGTTCATTCATCATTTTTTTAAGCTGAGTAAACCAAACACTCTGCTCTAACACTGTTGGAGCTTTGATAAAGACAATCGGACCAAGCGATTCTTCATAAGGCTCTACGGTAGATTTCAAAATTTGAACCCGAAAACGATCCATTTGGTGAGACAGAGTTTCTGCAAAAAGGGACGTTGAAAACAATAATAAACCAATAAAAAAAGTAAACCTCATCGGACACCTCTGTCATAAGGCATAGGTTAAAATATATTTTCGGTCAAATTACGTGAGTTGATTAAAAAAGCTTATAATTTTAACGAGATGGGAGCGAGCGCAACTGGTTTTCAAACCACATCCGAAAAACATCAACGCCACCTTGGACTCCGAGTTGACCATACCTTTCAATATAATCAAATTGATTCAACTCAATGATGACCCATCCCTGTTTTTTTAGCATTCTATACTTAGCTAAATCAGGTCCTTTCAAATAAAAAGCCCCATCACGGTCCTCCCAGTAATGATGAATCCCATTGACTTCAATAATCGCTTTAAAAGAATCAAAAACAATATCAACTAAAAATATCTTTTCTAATAAAATTTCATTTTGATGAGCAACACCAAGCTGGGAAAGATATTCCGAAAACTGTAGATGAGATCTAGAAGAGATTTCTTCCTCAGACAAAAGCTTCATTTTTTCCTTCCGTTTCTGCTCTATTCGATTTTTGAGTTCCTTGATCTCTCGTTGAAGCGATTCAGGTAAAGAATCTTTATGTTCAAACTCATAAGTATACAAAGTAAAATAGAGAGACCAAACCTTATCTGAATAGATCTTTTTTTGTTCATTAAATTGACTGAGAAACAATTTTACCCAAGAAACATTAAAGTAACCCAGTGTCGCAAAAGAACGAGCAATACGAATAAAACTTCCTAGCTCAAACCGATACTCTCGTTCTTGAAGGACCTCTACTAATTCAGTAAAGAGTGCTTCCTCTACAACCCCATAATTTCGATAGATCCACATCAGATCGACTAAATACTCTGAATCCAAAAATTTTAAGCGAGAACTCAAAGATTGAGAAACAGCTTTTAAGAGAGTTTTATCTCCATATCCTCTCTTCATTAAACTCCTCAATAATTCGATTTGCACTCGAGCAGAAACTTCATTTAAACGCGGAATAATTAAATCTACTATTTTAAAAAAGAAGGAACTTTTACCATATTTAAATTTTGAAAAAGATTGAACAACTTTAACTAAATCTTTAGTTTTTAAGAGATGAAGTTTCTCTAACAAAATCTTTTCCGCTTCATGAAAAAAAGGAGCATAATCTATAGACGTTAAAGAAAAAGCAAAAAGGACATTAGAAACCTCATAAAGCTTTAAATTCTTTAATCGAGGAGTTAATTTTAAAGCCAAAGTCTCAAGAAGTTCACGATTTTCAACACCACTCCTTCTTAAGCCCCAAACCAGTTCCACCATAAACTTTGCTGAAAACTCAGAAATTCTTTTATAACACTCATCTGCAAGAGCCTGAAATACAGACGTATTCTCATACCCAGCATATGTATAGGCAGATAACAAGCGAGTTAATTCAGAGGGATTAAAAGTAGAAATTCTTTTTTTTGATTCCTCTAAACTTGATTTAAAAAATTCATCATCTTGAATTTTCATGTAAGCAATTGACCACGTGAGGTCTACAAACTCTTTACTCTTTAATGAATCTAAAGTCGAAATGGTTTTTTTAATCAATTTCTTAAAAAAATAATAATACTTTTCTTTTCTTTTTATGAACTCCTTTCCTAGAGCAAAAGCAACCATAAAGCGAGAAATACTTCTCGAATCAAAAGAATCACCCTTATTCATTGATTCCTTCATTATTAAATCCAAAAATACTCGATCTTGAAGACCAAATCGGTAGTACCCTCTGAGCAAATTTCCTAAATCAAGTGGAGAAAAATCTTTGATCTGCATTTTTACTTTAGAAACAACAGCTTCAACAAATAATGACTGATAGTCTTTACGTATCTTCGCCATTTGCCAGAATACCGAACTTAAAGTTTCTGGATTAAAATCTTCAATTTTTTTGAGAGAAACATCAGATACTTTTTCAAGGGTTTCTAATTCCAATGCAGTTAGAGAAGGCATTTGAAGAAACTGAGCGATTTTTTCAGGTGAAGCTTCTTTAAGCTTTTTACGAATAAGAATATTTATTTCTCGATATAAAAACTGAGTCTCGCGTAAATTAGACGGAACCCTTTTTAAAAAGTATCCTAAACTCTCTAGGTCAATATCCCTCTCTTTTTCTGTTAAGAGCTTTTTTATTTCAGATTGATCTTTTGTTCTTAAAACTTTTTCCCACCACTGTAGAAAAGAGTCTTTTGGCACAAAGCCTGTTTTCTTGTGATAAGAAACATAAGATCCTTTTTCAATAACGATCCCCGGAAGCTCAGATACTTTAATTTTTCTTTTAGAAAATAAAGCATGAGCAAGTGAAACAATTGATGAAGAAGGAGCGTTTTTTTGAATAACAATTGCATTGACCTCAAACGGAACGCCAAAACGCGCTAAGGCTCCATCAATAAGATCAAATTCAATGGTGTCTCTTCGAGCATTCACTTTGATCAATGAAGATTCAAATTCTATGCGAACCGCCCCTCCAAAACCTCTCACTACCGATTCAAACTCAAGAGCATCAGATTCAGAAAAGTTATCTTCCTGAACAAACATTCTCCACGCCTGATTTAATCGGCTAAAATGACGACCATATTTTCCTTTAAAAAGCTGAGCGCATGACGCGGCAGGAATATTTGATGAAGTTTCCCCTGCAAATAAAGTGGAAGAAAAGAGACAAGTCCCTAAAACTATTAAAAAAATACGGTGAACCATGAAAGCAGTAGTATCATTATTTGACTCTTTGAGTCAATACTTACTTATCAAGAATTCTATCATAATAACAAGCAGTTAGCTCTCTATGTCTTCAACCAAACAGAATAACAAACCGCCTCAAAGAGATTCAATGATTTCGTCAACATGCCCTTTGACTTTAACCTTTGGAAAAATCTTTTTTATTTTTCCCTCTGAATCAATAATGAATGTCGTCCGAACAATTCCCATAAACTCTTTTCCATAGAGTTTCTTTTTTTGCCAAACCCCGTATGCCTTACAAATCTTTAAATCTTCATCTGAAATCAAAGGAAAATTCAAGTCGTGCTTATCTCGAAATTTTTCATGTCGAGCAACTGAATCAGCACTCACTCCAATCACAACGACTTTTTTTCTCTTTAAACGGGTCATTGAATCTCTGAAGTCACAGGCTTCTGTCGTACAACCTGGGGTCATATCTTTAGGATAAAAATACAATACTACCGTTTTTCCCTTAAAGTCTTTTAAAGAAACTTTTTCACCGGAGTCTGTTACTCCGGTGAAAGCTGGCGCTTTTTTTCCTTCTAAAAGTGCTGTCATTAAGAAGAACTCTTTTTGGTTACTTTCTTTTTACTGGTTTTTTTCTTAGTTGTTTTTTTCTTACTAGTCTTTTTTTTTGTCGTCTTCTTTTTAGCCGTTTTCTTTTTCTTTTTCGCTGCCGTAGTTTTAGTAACTTTTTTCAAAAGTTGGTCCAGTTCTTTTCTTTGGACATCCATATACTTTTTAATTCGTTTTACTTCAGCAGGGATTTGTTTTTGAAGTTTTTCTAATTCTCTTTTTTCTCGATCTAAGAATTTTTTTACTTTTTTAACATCTGACTGAATAAGCTTCTTTGCTTCTTTCTTTTGCTTGACTGCATATTTTCGTGCATCTTCTACAATCACCGACCGGTTATTAACCAACTTCTGGAACTTAGTTTGAGCAACTTTAATCCGATTAATGACCTTGTTAATTTCATCATTTACATTTTTCATAAGCCTCCCTTTTAAAAACATAAAACAGCTTCCTGATAAACTACTTAGTTTTTTATGGCGAGCTCAGTTTAGCTTTGATGAATCGAGCAAATCAAGTAAGTTTTGAGTCAGAGTCAGAAACTCAAAATGTGATTGTCCGAACTTGAGAAGCCCCCAAAAGACAACGGTCCTTTCGAACAGGAGCAGACTCATCGGCGACCACTAAACGCACCTCATGACTACCTCTTGGAAATCCTGTGAGCGGTTGATACGTTTGAGTCTGTTGCCACAACTTGCCATCAACAAACCAACGAGTCACCATCCGTTCAGGAAGAGCCACATCTGCCTGAAGAGTTCCTGTTTCATCTACACGAATTGAACTTTCAATTAGACACACTCGATCTAAAATTCGAAGCGTCATTGCTTCCATACAGACGGCACAAAAATGAGGATTGGCAGAGCCTTCCATCTTACATTTTTGTGCAGGACGATAAAGAACTCGTTTACATCCCCCTGCAGCCCCTCGAAACATTCCTATCCGATTCGCATATAATTCAGTCGCAGGAGTCGGAAGAGGAGTATCCTCTAACATCCAATGGCCCCACTTAAGTTTCGAAATTGAACGCTTTTTTACTGAAATATTTGGTCGTTTTCTCATAAAGTACAAACAAAGATCACCATCGTTCACATACTCATCTCCCAAATTTGCCCAGGTATGTCCAAATTCATGGGCCATCACATGAGCAGGAGTAATACTCGTTTGAACAATCCACCCTAAGCCAGTCCCTCCTCTTTTAGGAGAATTCACAATGACAGCGACTTCATCAGCAATGCTAATCCCATCATATCGTAACGAACGAGAATCTCTTTTCACTCTCCACCCCTTCAGGGTGTAGAGGAAACGGTCTGAAAGTTTAGTTTTAAAAATTGCGTTAATACAAGCCACTGGAAAAGAACTTCCGTATCTATTTTTTCTCGGAGAAAATGTGTAATCATCACAACTCGCCCCTGACTCTTGTGAAGGAACATCTATTCGAATGACGTTAATCAGCTTTTGATAGCGACCATACGGTTCCTGATGACCAAAAAGATCGGAGAGATACGCATTTACAGTCTCCTTATAGTCACCTAGTTCATCTTTTTGATAACCATCGCTAAGAAACACGAGATTTAACTTTTTCCTTGGATCTCCAGACCACTGAAGGACTTCAAACGGAAAATCTGCACTTAACCCCTCTGGGGATGAAAACAACCCAGGACTGATTGCTTGTTCTGCTTCATCTTCGACTTTTAGTGTTGAAAGATCAATCCACTGAGTTTCATTCGGAAGCAAAGAAGCGACAGAACCTGGCTCTGCCTCATCTGCTTTTAATTGAATCCAGTTTCCTTCTCCCTCTGGGAGCTCTATTTCTGCTTTCATCCCATCGAGTAATTTCTCTCTCACTTTACTGATATCTTTTAAATCTACGGAAGCCTGAATTGCTGCCATCGCATGGCGCTCAATAGAGATCAATCCTTCTACCTCTTTTTCTCCAAGAAGACGTCCTCCTGGATGATCATAAAGAGCAACAGTTTCAGACGCACTCCAAGAACGAGAGCGGTCCTTTAATCCCGTGTAGCGAATGACTTTAGAGGGAATCCATTTACCGCCAACAAACTCAAACTGGAGCGCTTTATGAGAAACCACTGCTCGTTGATTTCCTCTCGTCTCTAAATCGTTTAAGTCACAGTTTTCTGGATTATTTCGACATGCACCCACAAGAAGTGCAACACCTACCCACACGAAGATTTTTGATTTCATATTTAAGAATGTACCTCGATCAGACAAAAGTAAAAGGGTCTAATGAGAAATAAATACGGCAATAAGCGTCATTTTATTTACGATTCAATCTCCAAAAAATAATCTACAAAGAATTTAAAAATCACCTGATTCCAGGTCTGACCACCTTTGATACAGTTGATCAATTTGAGATTGGAGCTCGGCCATTCGATCGGTCATTTCGAGTAACCTTTTAGCATTCGACAGGTTTTCTGGAAGCGTACTTTCTGTTGTCAAACCTTCCAACTCACTTTCCAATGCAAGAATTCGTTCTTCCATTGTTGCAAGTTCTCGGGTTTCATTAAATCCAAGTTTTTTTTTCTTATTTTGTTTCTTCTGTTTCTTATCGGGAGAAGGGGGTGCCTTAAAGTTTTCTTGCTTCTTTTTTAAATTTTCTTCCCACTGACTAAAATCAGCGTAAGAAGTCAAATGCCGATCGGTATCCCCTTCTTCCGGAAACGCTAAAATTTGATCTGAAATTTGATCTAAAAAGTATCGGTCATGACTCACAAGTAAAACAGCTCCTGAGAACTCTTTTAAACAATCTTCCAATACATTTAATGTCGCAAGATCCAAATCATTTGTAGGTTCATCTAAAACTAAAACATTTGCTTCTTGAAGCATAAGGCGAGCAATCCATAATCTACTTTTTTCTCCACCTGAAAGTTTATTTACTTTAAAATTTGCCTGATGTTTTCCAAATAAAAAACGATCCATATAACTTCGAACATGAATCGATCGCCCTTGAAAAACGACATGATCTCCTTGAGGAGAGAGTACTTCCTCAATTGTTAACTCATCGTACAAATCTTCTTTATGCTGGTCAAAATAAGCCACTTTTAACAAATCAGAAAGAAAAACACTTCCTGAACTTGGAGGCTCTTTCCCTAAAAGAACCTTTAAAAGAGTTGATTTTCCTGCACCATTATTTCCAAGAAGACCAATTCTCGATCCGGGTTGAATCGTAAGATGAACTCCCTCAAAAATCACTTGGTTTCCATATTGTTTTTTTAAGTCTTTTACTTCAATGAGTCGTTTTGGATTTTTGACACCGCTTTGAAACTCAAATGAAGTATGAGAAATGCGATTTCTTTGCGTGAGCTGTTGAACTGTTTCACCCAAAGCTTCCGCTCGTTCAATTCTTGCTTTTTGTTTAGTTGTCCTTGCTTTCGCTCCTTGCCTTAACCATTCAGTCTCTCGTCTCAACGTATTTTTTAAAGTTTCTTCTTTCTTTTCTTGAGCAACAACAAATTCTTCAAAAGCCTTTAAATAAGAAGAATAATTTCCAGAAACATTAAAAAAACCATCTTCGTATCGAGGATTTAAATCCATAATTCGATTTGAAACTCGATTTAAAAAGAGACGGTCATGAGTGATCGTGACAACAGAAAAAGGAGCTGTTCTTAAAAATTCCTCAAGCCACATCACTCCTGCGATATCCAAGTGGTTGGTTGGTTCATCCAAAAGCAATAACTCAGGTTCAATCAATAACTCCCTTGCGAGAGCTACTCTTTTTTTCCACCCTCCTGAAAGGTCTTTAACTTTAAACTCAGCGCCCCACTGATCCAGCCCTAGTTTTGAAATCCAAATCTCTGCTCGCTGAGCAGCTTCCCAATCTTCTAAAGGCGTGTTTTCTAAAATAGCCTCTCGAATGGTTCCTTCCTTCACTAAAGGAGACTGCTCTAAAAAACCAATCCTTAAACCTTTTGGAACAATTCGATCTCCAGAATCAGCTTCAATGTTTCCTGCAATAATTTTTAATAAAGTAGATTTTCCAGCTCCATTTGGACCTATCAACCCAATTCTTTCATTTTCTTCAATTGAAAAAGTCAAACCTTGAAAAAGTGTTTTCATTCCAAAAGAATGAGAAACAGACTGCAAAGACAACAAACGACTCATTGTGACCTCTACTCAATATACCGAGCAATTGGAATTCGTCTTCCAATCCCAAATGCTTTCGAAGTCACTTTGAAAACCGGTGCGGCCTGGGCTCTTTTGTACTCATTCAGATGAATCTTTCGAATGAGTTGATCAAACCAATCTTTCCCAAGTCGTGCCTCAAGTTCAGGATGGATGTGCTGCTCTTTAATTTGATGAATTGGAATTTCTTTTTCCAAATAACTTTCTAAAATTTGATCTAAAAGTGGATAAGGAGGAAGACTCTCTTCATCGACTTGTCCTGGTCTGAGCTCCGCAGAAGGTGGTTTTTCAATTGAAGAAATCGGAATACAAGACCCAAAACTATGATTCAGCTGATGAGCAAGTTCATAGACTCGAGTTTTTACAACGTCACCGAGTGGAGCAATCGCACCACACATATCTCCATACAGAGTTGCATACCCAGTAGCCATTTCACTCTTATTTCCCGTAGTAATCACCAAACCATGAATATGATTCGCAAGCGTCATCAGCAATAATCCACGAAGCCTTGATTGTAAATTTTCCTGGGCAATTTCGTTTAAACTTCCTCTTCCTTCACTAAATTCTCTCAAAGCAACAGAATTTAAAAACTTAATCGGTCGAATCTCTAAAGTCATTCTAAGATTCTTTGCAAGCGTATCTGCATCTGAAAGACTATGAGAACTCGAATGTTGTGAAGGCATTGCAATTCCTAAAACGTTCTCTGCTCCGAGCGCCTGAACTGCTAATGTCGCAACCACAGCAGAGTCAATTCCTCCACTTAAACCAATAATGGCTTTTTGAAATCCAGTCTTTTTGAAATAGGACCGAATTCCATAAATTAATCCTTCCATTAAAATTTGAATTTCTTTTGGAAACTCTCCTGAAGAAGGCTCTCTTTGAGGAGGCTCTATCCAGGTCTTTGACGAAAGGTCTACAACACCAAAACTGGTTTCAAAAAAAGGAAAACGTCCTTTGATTTCACCTTGTTCATCAGTGAAAAAAGAACCTCCATCAAATAAAATTTCATCAGTTGCATCGACTTGATTCACATAAATTAAAGGTGCATTTAATTTTTTTGAAACTTCAGAATGCAAAGATTCTCTTCTTTTTCTTTTATTCCATTCATAAGGAGATGCAGAAAGAGAAAGAATCAAATCTGGGTGAAGAGCTTCATAGGTTTCCCATAATTCAGAATTTTGACTTTCCCAAAGATCTTCACAAATAGAAATGAGAATTTTTGCTCCATCACAATTCCATATTCCATGACTAGAAGCGGGTTCAAAATAACGTTTTTCATCAAAGACATCATAGGTAGGAAGATGTGTCTTTTTTTGAGAAAATACACATACTCCATTTTCAAAAACACTGGCTTCATTCCACTGAGAGCCCCCTTCTCTGGAAAGATGGCCAACAATCAACGCCGTTTTTTTTCCTTCTGTTAGCTGTGCTATTCGAAGAAGAACAGACTGGGTCTTGTTAAAAATTTCAATGTGATCGAGTAGATCATATAAAGTGTATCCAGAGACACAAAGCTCTGGAAATAAAATAAAACGGGCCTGTTGATCACAAGCCCGTTCATATGCATTTTTAATTTTTTTAAAGTTTCCTTCAAAATCACCTACAACTGGATCAATCTGAGCAAGAGCGGCTTTCATGAAAGAAACCTCATTCATTAAAATCGATCAAAGACTTCTGCTTTATCGAAGAAATAAGCAATTTCTCTTTCAGCAGAGGTAGGGCTATCAGACCCGTGAACAGCATTAGCTTCAATACTATCAGCAAAGTCCTTTCGGATCGTTCCTGCTTCAGCTTTTGAAGGATCTGTTGCTCCCATGATTTCTCGATTTCGAGTAATTGCATTTTCACCTTCTAAAACCATAAGTAAAACAGGCCCAGAAGTCATAAAGTGCACAAGACTCTGAAAAAAAGGTCTCTCTTTATGCTCAATATAAAATCCTTCTGCCTTTTCTTTCGAAAGATGAGTAAATTTTGCAGCAGATACTCTCAGCCCCTCTTTTTCAAATCGAGACATGATTTCACCCATTGCATTTTTATTCACAGCATTTGGTTTAATAATAGAAAATGTTTTTTCAACTGACATATTATGACTCCTTACGTCTTATCCGTTCATTCCCATGGCTTTTGCCATAGTTTTACCTAAATCCGATGGACTTCGCGCAATTGCTGCTCCTGCCGCTTCTAGAGCTTGAAACTTTTCTTCCGCTGTTCCTTTTCCTCCAGAAATAATTGCACCTGCATGCCCCATTCGTTTTCCTGGAGGAGCAGTTGCACCTCCAATGAATCCTGTTATTGGTTTCTTAAATTCCCTTTTTATGTACTCAGCGGCTTCTTCCTCAGCAGTTCCACCAATTTCGCCAATCATGATGACCCCTTCAGTTTGATCATCAGCATTGAACGCTTCGAGAACATCAATAAAATTGGTTCCATTAATCGGATCTCCACCAATTCCGACACATGTACTTTGACCAATGCCCAACTGACTGAGTTGATAAACAGCTTCATAAGTCAGGGTGCCTGAGCGAGAAACCACACCGATCTTTCCTTCCTGATGAATCCTTCCAGGCATGATTCCAATTTTACACTGTCCTGGTGTAATAATCCCTGGACAGTTCGGACCAATCAATCGTGAAGAAGTGGAAGCTAAGTATCTTTTTGTCGCAAGCATATCCCTCACCGGAATTCCCTCGGTAATACAGACGATTAACTCAATTCCAGCGTCCGCTGCCTCACAAATAGCATCTGCAGCAAACGGAGGGGGAACAAAAATCATCGTTGCATTTGCTCCCGTTTTTGAAACAGCTTCATCAACAGTATCGTAAACAGGAAAACCTTCATGAGTACTTCCCCCTTTTCCTGGGGTCACCCCTCCAACAACTTTTGTCCCATAGTCTTTACAACCAAGAGCATGAAACGAACCGGCGGATCCGGTAATTCCCTGAACCAACAATTTTGTATTTGAATCAACCCAAATTGACATGACTCTTATCCTTTCACCGCAGCAACCACTTTTTTTGCCGCATCTTCTAAATCATCTGCTGGAGTAATTTCTAAACCACTTCCCGCCAAAAGCTCTTTCCCTTTTTCAACATTTGTTCCCTCAAGTCGAACGACTAATGGAACGGTCAGTTTTAATTCTTGAGCAGCTGCAATGACACCTTCGGCAATGACATCACATTTCATGATTCCACCAAAAATATTCACTAAAATCGCTTTTACTTTTGGGTCTTGTAAAATGATTTTAAAGGCCTGAGTGACCTTTTCTTTCGTTGCGCCTCCGCCCACGTCTAAAAAGTTTGCAGGCTCTTCTCCATGAAGCTTAATAATATCCATGGTCGCCATTGCAAGTCCTGCACCGTTGACCATACATCCAATACTTCCATCAAGAGCAATGTATGCAAGGTCATACTTCGAAGCCTCAACATCTTGCGGATTCTCTTCTTGAAGGTCTCTCATTTCTACTACGTCTTTTTGACGATAAAGAGCATTGTCATCAAAATTGAACTTTGCATCTAAAGCAAATAGTTTTCCATCTGTCGTTAAAATCAAAGGATTGATTTCTACAAGAGAACAGTCCTTCTGCATAAAGCAGTTATAAATCCCTTGAAAGAACTGAACTGCTTGTCGTGTTTGATCCTTATCCAATCCCAAGGCATGTGCAAGTTTTCTTCCATGGAAAGCTTGGTAACCTGTTGTTGGATCAATCACTGCTTTAATAATTTTTTCAGGAGATTTTTCTGCAACTTCTTCAATCTCCATGCCTCCCTCAGTGGAAGCCATCATCACTACCTGAGAATAAGCTCGATCAACTACGATTCCGAGATAAAATTCTTTTGCAATAGATGATCCCACCTCAATCCATACTTTATGAACAACCTTTCCCTCAGGTCCTGTCTGAGGGGTGACTAAAGTCTTGCCCATAATTTCTTCGGCTGCAGTGGCAACTTCATCAACGGACTTACAAACCTTAACTCCGCCGGCTTTTCCTCTACCACCTGCATGAATTTGAGCTTTAACTACCCAAACTTGATTTCCACATTCTGATTGAAGTTCGGTAGCAGCTTGCTTTGCTCGCTGACCGACATTTGCTCCTTCTTCAACCAGCCGACCTTCAGGTACTGCAACACCAAATTGTTTTAATAATGATTTGGCCTGATATTCATGAATATTCATGTCGAAAGACTCCTTTTATTAATAATCTAATTTTTTTAACGCATCAACGAGCTCTTGAACTGCACTTGCTGATTGATTGAACATCTGTTTTTCTTCGTCATTGAGTTCCAAGAGAGGAACTGACTCTAAACCTTTCGCACCTAACTTGGCGAGGACCCCACAATAAAGTCCGTTCACTCCATACTCTCCTTCTAAAAATACAGCACACGGAAGAACTCTTTTTTTGTCTCGGATAATCGCTTCGGCCATTTGAACCGCACTGGCTGAAGGAGCATAATAAGCAGATCCTGTTTTTAAAAGACCAACAATTTCCGCTCCCCCTTTTCGAGTTCGATCAACAAGAGCATCGATCTTCTCTTTTGATAAAAGTTGAGTTAATGGAATTCCACCCACAGTTACATACCTTGGCATCGGAACCATCGTGTCTCCGTGTCCACCAAAAACAAAAGCCTGAATATCTTCAACACTAGTTTCTGTTTCCATTGCAATAAAACTTCTAAAACGAGCGCTATCTAAAACTCCAGCCATTCCAATGACTCTCTCTCTTGGGAAGCCTGAAGCTGCTAAAGCAACATGACACATAGCATCAAGAGGATTGCTGACTACAATCAAAACTGCATTGGGTGAATACTTCGCTACTTCTTGAGAACACTGCTTTACAATTTTTGCATTCGTCGCCAAGAGATCGTCTCGACTCATCCCTGGCTTACGAGGAAGTCCTGCGGTGAGAATCACAACATCAGAATCTTTCGTTAAAGCGTAATCGCTTCCTCCGACAAGCCTTGAATCAAAGCCTTCAACTGGAGAGGATTCAAAAAGGTCTAAAGACCGTCCGGCAGCAGCATCTCCATTAATATCTATTAAAACAACATCCCCCAACTCTTTGGATGCAGCCCAGTGTGCACAAGTAGAACCCACAAAACCCGCACCAATGACTGAAATCTTTGAACGACGATTACCCATGAATCTCTTTCCCTTCCTTCGAAATATTCCAAAAAAAAATTATCTTTGTGAATTTATACGAAAATTCACGTCCGAAGACTAGGAAATTCCTCATAGGTTTTATGAGCAGTCTCTAAAATAAAGTAGAGTTTAAAAATCAGAATTAACTCAAAACCGAATCAACAATCATATTCCAAGTTTCAGAGGGCCTCATCACCTTGGTTAATCGATTTTGATCAGGAGAATAATACCCACCTAATTCAACAGGTTTTCCCTGAACTTCAGTCAACTCTTTTATAATTTGAGACTCAGACTCCCTCATTTTTTCAAAAATTCTTGTAAAAAATGTCTTCATCTCTGAATCTTCATTTTGTTCAGAAAGAGCCTTTGCCCAATAATAAGCTAAATAAAAATGACTTCCTCGGTTATCGAGCTCCCCTACCTTACGAGAAGGAGACTTATTCTCATTCAAAAATTCGCGATTGGCTTCATCTAAAGCTTGAGCAAGAATCTTTGCTTTTGGATTTTTAAACTGATCTCCGAAATCCTCAATGGATACTGCAAGAGCTAAAAACTCCCCTAACGAATCCCATCTGAGATGATTCTCTTCCATTAACTGCTGGACATGCTTTGGAGCCGAGCCTCCCGCTCCTGTTTCATAAAGACCACCACCTGCTAATAATGGAACAATCGACAGCATCTTAGCACTTGTTCCAAGCTCCAAAATGGGAAAAAGATCGGTCAAATAATCTCTCAACACATTTCCAGAGACAGATATCGTATCTTCTCCTTTCTTCATTCGATGAAGCGAAAAGTCACATGCTTCAACTGGAGAAAGAATTTTAATGGTTAACCCTGAAGTGTCATGATCTTTTAAATAAGTCTCTACTTTAGCAATCAATTGAGAGTCATGAGCTCGATTTTTGTCTAACCAAAAAACTGCGGGCACGCCCGTTGCTCGAGCACGACTCACAGCTAACTTTACCCAATCTCGAATCGCGATATCTTTAGTTTGACAGGCTCTAAAAATATCACCCTCACTCACTTTTTGATCCATCAAAACAGATCCGTCCTCACTTCGAACTTCGACAACGCCTGGTGACTGAATCCAAAAAGTTTTATCGTGAGATCCATACTCTTCAGCCTTCTTTGCCATCAATCCAACGTTTGAGACATTCCCCATCGTTTTAGGATCAAATGCACCATTTTTTTTACAAAACGAAATCACAGATTGATAAACACCAGCATATGATCGATCAGGAATTACAAATTTAGTATCTTTTAATTTTCCATCAGGTCCCCACATTTGTCCTGAAGTACGAATCGCTGCAGGCATCGAAGCATCAATGATTACATCACTTGGAACATGAAGATTTGTAATTCCACGATCTGAATCAACCATCGCTAATTGAGGTCTCTCACTGTAGGTTCCTTGAATTTCTTCTAGAATCTCGTTTGCAAGATCTGTCCCTGCCGTTTTGAGTTTTGAAATTACATCTCCGAGGCCATTTCTAGAGTCAATTCCCAATTCTTCAAAAGTCTTGTGATGTTTTTTAAAAACTGAATCAAAAAAAACTTCTACACACGCACCAAATAAAATAGGATCGGAGACTTTCATCATCGTTGCTTTTAAATGCAATGAAAAAAGAACTCCTTGCTTTTTTGCATCTTCAATTTCTTTTTTATAAAACGAAGTTAGAGCATTCCGACTCATCATACATGAATCAACGACTTCTCCTTCAACAACAGGAATAGATTCTTTCAAAACTTCTTCTGAACCATCCTCTTTTTTTAGAATAATCTGAAGAGACTGAGGCTTTGAAATAACAACTGATTTTTCACTTCCATAAAAATCTCCCTCAGAAAGATGAGCAACGTGAGATAACGAACTTGAACTCCACGGCCCCATGGAATGCGGATGAGCTTTCGCATACTCTTTAACAGGTGCTGCGACTCTTCGATCAGAATTACCTTCTCTTAAAACTGGATTAACAGCACTTCCTAAAACTTTTGCATATCTTGAACGAATTTCTTTTTCTTCAGAAGTTTTAGGTTCTTCAGGGAAGTTTGGAATCGAATAACCTTTTTTTTGTAACTCTAAAATAGCTGCCTTCAACTGAGGAATCGACGCACTAATATTTGGAAGTTTAATGATGTTCGCTTCAGGTGTTTTAGCAAGCTCCCCTAGCTCCATTAGTGCATCTGATACTTTTTGATTTTCAGGCAGTTGATCTGAAAACTGAGCCAAAATTCGGCTCGCAAGAGAAATATCTTTCGTTTCTACCTCGATCCCCGCATGCCTTCCAAAGGCTTGAACGATAGGCAAAAAGCTTTGAGTTGCTAAAAAAGGAGCTTCATCAGTCAGAGTATAAATCAAAGTCGGTTTCTTATTCATCCTTTTGATTTACTAGACTTCCGTGCTCTTGTCAGTCTTTTAAAAACCGACTTTATCTTTTTGGTATTTTTTTTAATTTAAGACGAGTTAAAGGCTTTTGCCTTCCTCTAAACTGAAATTCACATGAAAGAGAAGGAGAAGACGAGTCTGAGCCCCCCTCCTTCTCCTGAATCGTATATCTAGTGAAATCGGGGAGTAAATCCCCTTCTTGAATTCCAATTTTTGTGTTTCCAATTTGACTCTCCAAATCAAACTGTCGACTTTCTAAATGATTTACAGTCAAAAGAACTTCATAACTGAGTCGTTTTTCACTTTCTGTTACAGGCTCTTTTGAATAAAGTTCCATCACCCACCCAGAAAGTTCTTCTGAAAAATCATCCCCAAAATATAAATGTAGGTTTGCAAGAGGAAACTCTCTTACATATCGAAGAAAAGCTACTTTATAAAAACTGTTTTTTGCTAATGCTCTAAAAAAATAATTTTTAAATTCTATTTTTGTTGGCGACTCTGAAGAAAAACCGTATTTTTCAAAATACGGTTTTTTCAATGAAGCGACTTCAACTTTTTTAAAAAAATCTGGATCTTCTAAATATAAAAGCCATTTCTTTTTTTCAATGGTTTCCCACTGATGAAACGATGTTTGCGAAAGAAGTCTCCACTCATGCGAGTCGACTCCGAGCTGTAAATCGGTCATGTCTTTTAAATACTCAATCTTTAAAAGACGGTTTAAAGGGTCTGAATGAACCCATTTTGCTCTAAATTTTGTATACAAACCTGGACTAATAGAAATCCATTGATTTAAATCTAACTGTCCCAACCATCGAAAAATCTTTATTTCTAGATGAGGTTGGGACAATAAATAGCTCGTCCAAAGCGTAAAAGAAAAGAAATCTTTTTGCTGAAATGCCTCGACACAATAAACAGCAAGCATCTGTAACAGAGATTCATGAGTCAATTCCCTATTGAACTTCATCATCCAATAAATCAAAGGAATCGCATTTTTTACTCTTTTTCTCTCACCCACTAACGGTGACTGGATGAGTTTCTGTAATTTACTTCGAATCAACTCGTTCACCGCTACTATTGCTTTTTCAGGATAAAACTCTCGAGTTTTTTTGGTATACGGTAAATACTGACCTTCAGTTTGATCTGCATATCCCTCGATTAAAGAAAGCTGAATTCCTGGATCACGAATAAAGTTTTCAGTGGAAATTTCAATAAGTTTTCCATCTACCTTTAAAAAACCACTCACATCCAAAACATTCCTCGCCAGAAAAGTAGAATAGGCTCCAAGTGACCTTGGACTTCTTTTGTACTGAATCGTCAAAAGAGAGAGAAGTCGTAGTCGAACTTTTAGAGGAGTGCTTTTCTCTTGATATCTTTCAAGAATCTGCTCCAACACTTCTTTAGGAAAAAGAGAAGTTTTACTCCTCAAAAAGCGCTCTATAAGTGTATCTAAAGGATCTAAAGAATCCGTATTTAAAAGAGTTTGATTATCTTTTAATTCTGCTCCAGTCATTATTTTAAAATTCGCAGCTTGAACCGCAGAAATAAAATCTATGACTATAAGCGCAATAATCCATAACTTTTTCACAATTCCTCTTCGGAATATAAGGAAAAAAATTCACTCCTAAGTAAAAAAAGAATAACACCAAGCAATGTAAAATAGATAAAATAACTTTACTATTAAAGAAATGACTGTTTTAGAAAAAAAGAGTATTTTTAATTCTATGCCCAAGCATCTTAAAACAGAAATCACTCGCATTAATGGTTACTTAAAAGAAGTGGTCACCTTTTTTGACTCCTCGGGAAAACCCATTTCTAGAATTGTAAACCCATTAATGGTTGAACTAAAACCGAGGGATATTCTTCAAATTTTTGTCGGTGCTTTTCTGATTGCAGCCCCCTTATGCTTTACAGAAGAAGTTTGGCAACTCAGTATTTCTTTAAAAAAAAACAATGTCTACGCACTGGGTCTAATCTCCCTAACAACCGTTACTTTATTTATCTATCTCAACTTTTATCGATACAAACTCAAGGGACACTTCCTTAATTTCTTAAAACGAGTTTTAGCAACCTATGTGATTACCATCAGTAGTATTATTTTAATTTTAATATTGATTGATAAATTCCCTTTTGAGGAAAACCCCGGAATTGCAATCAAAAGGGTGATCATCATTGGTTTTCCATCAACATTTGGTGCGGTCATCAGTGATTACCTAAAGTAGGATTACAAATTTCACTTTTATTTTACCTTTAAAAAATTAGATCACTTTCTCTTTTGATTGATTACAAAAATCATTTATTCTTTAGATTATGGGATTTTTAAAGGTTGCTCCTCTTATACTTTTTTTTTCTAGTTCTTTTTGTTCTGCAGTCGGTTTTCAAATCAATACTGATTTCTCTAACCAACAAATCTCAACCGATCGTAAAGACGGAGAAACGTCTGGTTTAAGTAACGCAACTACATCGGACTTTGGATTCTCTTGGCGACCACGAATCACTTTCAATTTAATGGACCGTAAGCACAGAAATCTTCTAATCCTTGTCGGTCCCTACATACGACTTCCCCTTGTTTTCTCTCTGAGTGGTTATGGTAGCTCCATCTCTTCTCTTTTTTCCATTGAAGGTGGACTAGACATCGGAGTATCCGTTTTCCAATTCGTTCGAATTTTTCTTTCAGGATCACCCTACTGGGAACTTTCCTACCAATCTCCCGTAGATTCTTTGGGAAATCTTCCTCAAAAAACAGATCTCACGATTGTTCACGAATCAATTGGACTTCGAGTAGAAGTTCCGATCCTCACCCTCAACTCTGCAGAATACGATCGTAAAGTTGAATTCGGAATATTAGGAAGTTTTCAAGCGGATCGAATCAAAAGAATCAAAGCAGAAGCACCTGAAGGAGCTGCTGCTTCTTTCAATCTCGCAGGCACCGATAACTCACAAAAAATGGGAACTCGATGGTTAGTAGGGCTATTCTCTAATGTCCGATTTTAGAGAAATTAAAAAAAGTTGTGGATTGAGTAGTAAAGCATAGCGACGTGTCCTCTTGATGTTCCATCAAAAACATCAACTGCCGCTACAGTGAAGCTTCGAACCAGAACCACTCGAGGAGCAGGGAGTGCAGCAACAGCAGCTTCAATGGCATTTAAATTGTTTGAACAGAGTTCAAAAAAATAGAGGAGAATACGATCTCCCGAGCTTGCTCAAAAACTTCTTCTTGAGATTGACTTTAAAGATCGAGTCGAGCTAAAAAATTCTCAAAATCAAGAACACGTAGCTTGATTCAGTCAATTACTCATCCACAACTTTCTGGGATAAATCTCTAATGGGTTAACTTACAGAAAAATTGCCGAGCTTGCAAATTGTAGTCAGGGAAGTGTGGCCTTGGAAATAAGAGAGTGGGAAATTGAGAAATCAAAAGGTATAGAAAGAAACCTAGATCATGAAATCTTAAGCGAACTTCAAGAAAAGCCAAAAAGTGATCCACATGAAACAGAACCTCCTCCTCTTCCTGTCGAAGTGGTCCGGTTCTAAAAAATTTTGCTTAGTAAGCTCATTAAGAAAATCCTTGATGGGATAACCTAAAAAGGTAAAGGCCAGTATGTTTTACTGGCCTTTATTTTATCTAAAAATTCTTTGTCAATTTGAACTGAGCGAGAGCTTCAACCTAGTGATTTAGGATTGTACCTCAATTTCTTTACATCTATTTAGATTAAAGGACCAGGGAAGTAGGCTTTGGACATTATTTTCCGTATTACTTTCAAACCGTAAGGATGGGCTACTAGAAGATGGCAACTCTTGGTCTAAACTATATAGATAGGAATGCTTTTCTATTATCGAGACATTTAAAATTGGTGCTCTCTTTTCATAATCATTTTTTTTCCGAGTACAAAAAGCTATAAGCCCCTTTATATTACAATCAAGATTTTCTATGAATGTAATCCTTCTGCCAATATAAGGATTTCTTGGCCTGTCGCCTGTGACAATAACTTCAACCATCAGTTCATATTTACCTGTCTTTAAATCTTTTTTCAAAGTCATTTTATTAAAGCCTACTGAGTCTTCAGTATCTCTACATTCTATTCCTAAACTTTCAGCAAACGTGTTTAAAGACAAAACTAATAAAGCAAATGCAATTATTCTTTTCATGTTCCTCCCTATTTTTTGAACCCAACCTATAGTAGAATATAATCAATTACAATAAGGTCGAGAGATCCAGGTAGAAAAATAATGGTTTTTTTACCAGCTTGACTCAAGCAGTCCTAATCTTTATGAAAAATCAATAGGTTCGATTTTAAAGTTCCGACTCAGGGGGCCTTTTCTCTTGCTCTTTTTTTAAACGCAAGAGGCGAAGAGTTGAAACGGGCTTTTGTTCTTTTTTTACGTTCCAAATCACCTCACAATTTAAAATATGAGTTGAAACTTCCTCAAATTCTGATTTCAAAAAAAGAGAACCATTTTTATACAAAGTCACATAAACATCTTCGAGATAAGTACCTTCTTCTCCAGGATAATAAAAAACGACACGGTCTGCTCGACCTGTTTTCACAACTCCACAGAAGACAGAATAAAATGCATATTTTAATTGTTTAAAAATGCGTTGCACAATTCCCTACTTTCCACTCAACTTTAGCGCTCTCTCACCAAAAGAACAATACCGGATCTCAAAAGCCATTGCTGGATTTACATTTTCAAGATAGAAAGAAGAGCACTTGAGTCAGGAGAATTGAAATGGACTGCGTCAAAGAAATTAATGATCTCAAAAAGAAAAAAAATGCAGTGATTCTTGCTCACTATTATCAAACTCCTGAAATTCAAGAAGTAGCCGACTACTTAGGTGATAGCCTCGACCTTGCTCGAAAAGCTCAAAAAACCACTGCATCGATCATTGTTTTTGCCGGAGTTCACTTCATGGCAGAGGGCGCAAAAATTCTCAACCCAGAAAAAAAAGTGCTTATTCCTGACTTAAGAGCAGGATGCTCTCTTGCTGATAGCTGCCCTCCCTCCTCCTTTTCTCGTTGGAAAAGCAAATTTAAAAACCCTTATGTCATTAGCTATATTAATTGTTCTGCCGAAATAAAAGCCATGAGTGATTTGATTTGCACAAGCACCAACGCAATTGAAATGATTCAAAAAGCTCCTAAAGATCGCCCGTTACTTTTTGCTCCTGACCAAAATTTAGGCAACTGGCTTCAAAAACAAACAGGAATAGCAATGGAAATTTGGCCAGGAGCCTGCATTGTTCACGAAACTTTTTCTGAAAAAAAAATCTTAAACCTTCAAGTCCAATACCCCGATGCAGAAATCATTGCTCACCCCGAATGCGAACTCACTCTATTAGAAAAAAGTCATTTTGTAGGGAGTACCTCTGCACTGCTTCGATACATCACAGAATCAAAGTCTCAAACTTTCATCGTTGCCACAGAAGAGGGCATCCTTCATCAAATGAAAAAAAAGGAACCTGAAAAGACATTCATTCCAGCACCTCCGACTTCTTCTTGTGAATGCAATCAATGTCCTTATATGAAACTCAATACCCTTGAAAAAATCAAAGCGGCTTTAGAAAATGAAAGCCCAGAAATCCCAAAGCGGTCACTTCATCTTGAAGCAAAAAAGCCGCTGAAACAAATGTTGGAGTGGAGCTCATGAACCCAAATTGGAAACCTGGAGATCAAATCATTTCTCCTGTAGATCAAATGATTGAAATTGAATTAGATAAAATTCCTCCTGCAGAAAAATACAAACTTCTCATCGGAGCAATTGTCCCTCGTCCAATTGCTTTTGTGAGCACCCGAGGGAAAAACGGAATTTCGAATCTCGCTCCTTTTAGTTTTTATACAGGAGTTTCCACAGCTCCTCCCTGTGTATTATTCTCAATTGTGAATCATCCAAAAAAAGGACTCAAAGATACGATGAGAAATATCCAAGAAACAGGAGAATTTGTGGTTAATTCTGTCAATCAATGGATCGCAGAAGCCGCACATTACTCCTCCGAAGACTTAGACTACGAAATCAACGAATTTGAACGCGTTGGACTCACTGAAATTGAATCAACGGTGATTCAAGCACCTCGAGTGAAAGAAGCTGCAGTTCAAATGGAATGCAAAACCCACCAAATTGTAAATATTGGTGGAAATGGTCCTGGAGCAACAAATTTAGTCATTGGTGAGATTCTAAAAATGCATATCGATGAAAGAATTTACTCTGATGGAAAAATCGATTTTAACCTTTATCAACCTGTTGGAAGAATTGGTGGTCCTGGTTACGTCCATGATCCACAAATTACCAATATGCCTCCTGCGAGATAATAATGACCTACCAAACCGGCTTTCGAAATGAATTTCAGACAGAAGTAAAAACGGGAATACTCCCCGTTGGACAAAACGCTCCTCAAAAACTTCCAGAAGGACTCATTGCTGAACAAATCAGTGGAACTGCATTTACTGCTCCTAGAGCTAATAATTTCAGGACCTGGGTCTATAGAAAATATCCTTCAGTCATTCAAGGAGCTCCTGTTCAAACATCCTTTCCTTCGTGGAAAACCGCACCGCTACCCACTGGACAAACACCTCTTCAACTTCGATGGAATCCCGTACCTAGCTTAAAAGACCTTTCTTTTTTAGAAGGAATTCAGACCTATGTAGCCACTGGAGATCCTCACTCTTTTAGTGGAAGTGCTATTCACGCTTATCAATGTGATCGCTCAATGGATTGTTTTTTTCAAAACTCTGATGCTGAGATGGTGATTCTACCTGAACAAGGTTCTTTAATTATTTTTACAGAACTTGGAAAACTAGAAATTTCTCCTGGATTCCTCGGCGTCATTCCTCGTGGAATCCTTTTTAGAGTAGAAGTTCAATCATACTCTCGAGGTTATGTATGTGAAAACTACGGTCAACCTTTTACGCTTCCTGAACTCGGTCCTATTGGTGCAAATGGTTTAGCTCATTCAAGAGATTTTGAAACCCCTTGTGCTTTCGTAGATTTAAAAGCGCCGACGGATATCATTACTAAATTTGATGGTTCATTTTGGAAATCTGAAAGGAAAAAATCTCCTCTCGATGTTTATGCCTGGCATGGAAACTATGCTCCTTACCGGTATCACCTTCTTCGCTTCAACACCATGGGAACAGTCAGTGTCGACCATCCAGACCCTTCCATTTATACGGTCTTGACCTCCCCCTCCTCTATTCCTGGAACTGCCAATATGGACTTTGTGATTTTTCCTTGGAGATGGCTCGTTGGAGAAAACACATTTCGTCCCCCTTATTATCATCGAAATGTGATGAGTGAATTTATGGGACTTATCCATGGAGAGTACGATGCAAAGAAAAAAGGATTTGTTCCTGGAGGAGCAAGCCTCCATAATTGCATGCAACCTCACGGCCCTTCTCGAGAAGTTTTTGAGAAAGAATCTACAAAAGAGCTCGCTCCTGAAAAACTAGAAAACACACTTGCTTTTATGTTTGAATCTCAAACAATCTATCGCACCACCGCAGAAGCACAAAAAACCCCTTGGATTCAATCTGATTATCTCGACTGTTGGAAGTGGGATTAGACGTATTTCCAGGTGGTCCCTTGAGGACCGTCTTTGATCTCAACGCCTCTCTCTAAAAGATGATTTCTAATTTCATCTGCCTTTGCATAATCTTTTGAAGCCCTCGCATCTTTTCTCTCTTGAATCAATACTTCTATTTCATCAGAAGAGAGAGATTCTGCACCAGAAGTACTCATTCGTTTTGAACGAATTTCTCCTAAAAACTTAAGATACGCTCTGGGTTCTTCCCCTCCCAGTCCCATGATTTCTCCAAAATCTTTTTCAATAAAATTTAAAAAACATTCTGCTGCCAATGAAACGCTCGGAGTATCAATCATTCCTTCTGTAGATTGAATTCGATTAAATTCTCGAACCAATCGAAAAAGAACAGAAAAGACCTCAGGAGTATTAAAGTCTTGAGAGATCGCTTCATTGAGTTCTTTTTTATAATTTTCTATTTGAGAAACAAACTCTCCCCAAACACTTTCTTTCACTGGGTCTGGTCGAAGCGTTCTTCGTTCTTTAAGCTGAGTTGCCCGAAGCTTAGCTTCATAAAGTCTCTCTAAAGCACTTAACGAATGATCAATCGTTTCCTCACTAAAATCGAGGATCTTTCGATAATGAACAGACAACAACATCCACCGGGCAAGCTCTCCTCCATACTGCTCTATGAAAGTTCTCGCATTAAAAACATTCCCTAAGCTTTTTGACATTTTTGTTTGATTAAAAGTTAAAAAAGCATGATGAAGCCAAACTTTTACAAAAGGCGATTTTCCACAAGCGGCTTCACTTTGTGCAATCTCATTTTCATGATGAGGAAAAACAAGATCTTCACCTCCGTGATGAATATCAATTTGTGGTCCCATCGCTTCATGAATCATTGCTGAACACTCAATATGCCATCCTGGTCGACCTTTTCCCCATGGACTGTCCCAAGAAGGCTCTCCTGGTTTGGCTGGTTTCCAAAGCGTAAAATCAAAAGGAGATCTTTTTTGATCACTCACCTCAACTCGGGCTCCTGCCTCAAGTTCCTCTAAATTTTTTCCAGAAAGCTTGCCATACCCCTGAAAATCTTCTACCGAAAACAAAACTTCTCCTGTTTCGGTAACATAAGCCTTTCCTTCTTTGATAATCGACTCAATCATTCGAATCATCGGTTGAATATATTCCGTCGCTTTTGTTTTTAAAGTCGGTTCTAACATATGAGCTGACTGATAATCTTTTTCAACTTCAATGACGAACTCAGCTGCAACCTCTTCAGAACTTCTTCCTTCCTCATTGGCTTTATTAATAATTTTGTCGTCTACATCCGTATAATTACGAACATAGGTCACTTCATAACCTGCTTTTTGAAACGCACGGTAGAAAAGATCAGAAACCACTCCGCTTCTTAAATTTCCGATATGAATCAAACCATAAACAGTAGGACCACAAGAATACATCGTGAGTTTTCCTGGTTCGATCGTTTCTAGTTTTTCTTTTTTTCCAGAAAGAGAATTTGTTAACCAAAATGTTTGATTCATGATTGACCTTTAACTTGATGAATGACGGATTGAATTCGACTTTGAACAGTAGATGCACCAAGAAGAGGCAATACATCAGAAAGATCGGGTCCCTTCATTTGGCCTGTTAGTGCGATTCGAATCGGCATAAACAACCCCTTCCCCTTTACTCCAAGTTCTGTTCCAATTTCTTTCTGAAGTTCTTTAAAACCAGAAGAATCACTCAAATCTTCAAAGTGATTCAAACGCATTTTTAATGCTTCTACGACCTCCAGCCCTTTATCTTTTTTTAAAAAGTTTAAAGAATCCTCATCTAAAGTCAATGTATCACCCATCAACAGTTGAGCTGCCATAGGAAGCTCTGACAACAAAGAAACTTCTTCTCGAAAAAGTCCTATGACCTTCTCGAACCATAAGTCTCCACGTTCAGATACAATATTTTTCCAGTTGGGATCCTTTTCAAAAAAAGGACGAGCCTCTGAAGTTACTTTTTCTAGAGGAAGCATCTTCATATAAAAAGAATTCATCCATTTCATTTTTTGAACATCAAAAACCGCAGGAGCTTTTTGCATTCCTTCGGTTCCAAAAACTTTAATCATTTCTTCTGGAGTCATCACTTCAGGATGTCCTGAAGCTGGAGTTATTCCTTGAGGAGGCCACCACCCCAATAAGGATAAAAAGTTTAATAACGTTTCTGAAAAATATCCTTGATCGAGATACTGCTTGGTTGAAACATCGCCATTCCTTTTTGAGAGTTTTAACCGGTCTGTTCCTAAAACCATCGCCGTATGAGCAAAAATAGGTAAATCAAATTTCAAGGCTTCATAAATCATCAACTGTCGAGCCGTATTAGAAAGATGATCCTCTCCACGAATAATATGAGTGAGCTTCATTAATGCATCATCAATCACACAAGAAAAATTATAAACAGGCATACCAATTCCTGCTTGAGCTTCTTTTTCCTCATCTGTTGGTGTTCGAGTAATTAAAAAATCTCCAATGGTTCCGGACTGAAAAGTAATTTTTCCGCGAACTAAATCTTCAAGAACATAGTCTTTCGACGGAGCTCTCATTCTAAGTCCGGCCTTTTCTCCAGCAGAAATACGTTTGAGTGCCTCTTCTTTAGACTGATGGGCACAGGTGCCATCATAAATAGGCATCTTACCCATTTTCATGGCAGCTTCTCTTTTCTGAGTAATCAAATCAGCTGAACAAAAACAATAATAGGCTTTATCTTCATCTAAAAGTTGTTTGGCATACTTCGCATAGAGGTCAAAGCGCTCAGACTGACGATAAGGCCCATAATCTCCTGGTCGATCGGGACCCTCATCATATTCAATTCCTAAAGAATGAATATCCTCCATCATCATTTTTTCGTTTTCTGGAGTACTTCTTTGTTGGTCAGTATCATCGATTCGGAGAATGAGTTTCCCACCCCATCTTCGAGCATACAACCAGTTAAACCAAAGCGTCCTCACCCCACCGATATGAAGATACCCAGTAGGAGAAGGAGCAAAACGAACACGGACTTTTTGATCTTGAGCCATGTCCTTTGGTAACTCTTTTAATGGGAATTATGAAGCAAAAATCGACTGAATTTCCTGCTCCACCTTCATTTCTTCTGAGCCTTTCGCCAAAGATATTTCTTTTACAAGCAAATGCTTTGCTTGATCCAACATCTTACGCTCACCAAAAGAAAGGTCCTTATCATGGCGAAGCATGAAGAGATTTCTAAGAACTTCTGCGATTTCATATACAGAGCCGGTCTTAATTTTTTCTGAATATTCTCGGTACCTTCGGTTCCAAGTTGTTTGATCGATTTTTACATCTCGATCTTTCAAGATTTTATAAACTTTTTTTACATCTTTATCGGTAATCAAGCCTCGAAGTCCTACTTGCTCTGCATTGTCTGTAGGAACCATAATCGTCATTTGATTTTCAACGGTTTCAAGAACGTAGAAGGATTTTTTCATCCCACCGATCACTTTTTCTTCGATTCGCTTTACGACAGTGACGCCGTGGGCAGGATATACTGCGTTGTCTCCCACATTGAACATTAAAACCTCCGACATACCCTTTTGAGGGGTTGTTTATTAAATGGCGATTGGGTAACCTTTTGGGGTCTGTGGCCATTCAGACACATCTTTGACCGACGAAGAACCTAACATAGTCGTGTGCTAAAGTCAACTTGAAGGGTGTTTTCGCCGACGTCCTAATTTGTTAAAATAATTCGACATTTTAACAATCTTCACCCGCCCGCCTAATAAGCAAAAGGAATGCCGTTTTTTATAACACATGAACTCTCTAAGCAGTGAAATTATCTGGAGTCATTTTGTCCATTTTTAATCTTGTCATCTTCTTCAACTCATTTTTCTGACTCATGTAAAAAAAATATGCACTTTCTTTCACCTCTATAGACATCCACTACGAATCAAAAAAAAAACAAAAAACTCAGAATTTATGCTAGACCACACAGAATGACGCATAAAATCATACCTTTTCTATCTCTACCATTTCTTTCTATCGTATGCTTTGCCAATACCATTCAAATTGACCCACAAAAATTTGCTTGTGAGCAAATTTTTAACTCTTCTCTTTCTTTTGACGTCGAAAAACTAGGAAACCTTACCAATCGAGTATATATGGATTCCAAAGGCTTCTTTATCAACGACTGGAAAAAACAGATCAAATCTCAGAGAGAAGGTCTCCATATTGACACCTTCCCTGAGCTTCCTCCTTTTAAACTCATCGCACGCAATGGAAGATATCTTCTTCTTGAAACTCGCACCCCCTTCGAGGAAGTTTCTTTGTATGACGATCATTCTCAAACGTATATTGCTCGCTTTGCGGCAGAAGATCCATCCCAAGGAGTCCAAGTAAGTTTTTTAGGAAAGAACCAACTCATCGTAAAAAACGGTCTTCATCTGGCATTATTTTCCTTGAAAGAAAAATCATTACATAGAAGTCATAAAATTGAACTTTCAAAGAAAGTTTTTGAACCTTTCATTCACGATTCAGAACTTCTCAGTGCCTTCATCGGAACCAATTTTATCGAAAATATTGCTAGCTCACATTTCGATCAACGCATCATCCACTTTGCAAAAGCGATCAACGCAGACTCATCCCTCTCACCATTTGTTTTACAAACAATGGGGGGGCTTATTCGGCCTCTTTACTTTTTACCTTCTGCTAAAAAAACAATTGTTCATACTTGGGGAGAAAATATAAAAGTTTCATACAGTGACTTAAAAATTCATGAACACGATGGACACTTGTTTGTTTATCAACTCGTAGGAAATAAAAAATCACGAGATCAACATAGCAGTCTTATTCTTCAATGGAACGTCACAAAAAGAGAATTTGTCCGAGGCATTGAAATCATAGGTATCGTCAGAAATTTTGAAGTATCTCCTTCAGGAGAAAAACTTGCTATCTATGTTACTCAACTCCCTGAAAACAAAGACCAAACCGAACATAACTCAATTACTTTTGTTGATTTAAATTCAGAAAAAACGAATCAATCACCAATAATGAATCAACTCTCTCTCCCATCAACTCGTGAAGAAAAATGGGGAGCGCTATACATGTCATTTTCTCAGGAAAATATTTTAAATATTTCAAGAGCTCATCCTCCTTACAAAATAGGAAGGATCATTATTCAAAAAGAAAAACCTCCTGAGTTTTAACTTCTCTAAAAAACGTCATAAAAAATACGTTTTTTAAATTTTAAAAATGACAAAATGTCACTGAAAAATCGTTAATTTTTCTTCTTTTGACATAATGTCATTTTTTAATTTTTAAACTCATTTTCATTCACTCAAACTGATCTTATTTCGAGTTGAACATGAAATTTCGTCAAAATCTCAACATGTTAGTTGGCACTGTCTTTGCTCTATAAAAGCTTCTATGAAACTTGGATGGGGCGAAAAACTAAAAACTCTGAAAACCAAAATTGCATCTGGTGGTGGGAAATCAATCTCTGCCTCTAAAATTTTAGAAAACACCACACAAGCAGCAACAAAAGTAGGAGGAGCAATTCAAGGAGGCGCTTGGAATGCCTGGGGAACAGGTGGAACCCTCGTCATTTGTTCTTATCTGACTGCTGGAGTTTGCGGACTGATCATTGAAGGATTTATTCCAGATCCCGTAGCATCAACTAGGTCTTCCCCCCTTCCAAATCAAGTTTTCCAATTATCTGATTATGATCCTATTTACAAACGAAACCTATTTAATAGTGATGGAAAAATTCCAGGAGAAGATAAAGTAATTACTCCAATAAAAAAGGAAACACCAAAACCTTTAAATGGACCTGCTGTTCGTACAGGTCTTCCATTAACATTAGTAGGTACACTGATTTTTCAAAATAAAAATAGATCAATTGCTACTCTTTCTCACGGATCTGACAACAAAATTTACCCCGTGAGAATTCAAGATGAAGTTCCGGGAGTACTAAAAATTACAAAGATTGAACCTAAAAAAGTAACTTTCATTAATCTCTCAAATCAAAGAAACGAATTTATTGACCTCCCCGAAGATATAGAAATTAAAACCACTCCGATTCGAAGATCTGCTCCTAAAGCAGCTGGAATTCAAAAAAAGACTGGAAATAAATTTAACGTCAGTAGAGATCGAGTCAACCAAGCTCTTGGAAATCTCGGAAAAGTTCTTACTCAAGCAAGAGCCATTCCGAATTTAGAAAATGGTCAGCCTGCAGGATATAAACTTTTTCAAATTGTCCCAGGCAGTATCTACGATCAAATTGGACTAAAAAATGGCGATATCATCGAAGGGGTTGATGGAGAAGAAATCAATGACCCTGGAAAAGCCTTTGAGATGCTCAAACAATTTAAAGAAAAAAGTCATATTGAATTAACGATTAAAAGAAACGGTATGAGTCAAAATTTCTCATACGACATTAACTAGGAAACGATTATGAAAATCAAAGAAATTTCTCATTTTGAAAAATCAAACTTTGAACTCTCAGCTGAATGGACTCGTCGGATTGCGATTGCAACTCTCGTTATCGGGTCTCTTGGATGGATCAGTTCAATTTCAACTTTTGCTGCAGATCAAGACTTTAACTCAGGAAAAAGAAACTTCTCAAATCCTTATGCTGATGCTCCAGACGATACCGATGCATTCTTAGAAGATGACTTTAAACTACCAGGAAGTCCATCTCCAGCCCCAAGTCGCCGCAGCCGTAAACCGAATAAAGAAATTCAAATTGGTGGAAAAAAAGACCCAAAGGACGTTCCTAATCCAAACTTTACTCCTAATGGAATCCAAGTGGGGGGAGAAACACCGGGCGGAGTCATTTCAAATAATCGAATTGATCCGATTTTACTAGAAACAGATACTGGAAGAGGAAGCAACGAAGTGATTACGGATTTTAATTTTCCAGAAGCAGATATTATGGATATCGCCAAAACTCTAGGGAAATTAACTGGAAAAAACTTTATTACCGATAAAGATGTCAAAGGACGAATTTCTATTATTTCAAATTCTCCGATTACTGTTGGAGATGCGTGGAGAGCTTTTTTAACCGCTCTTGATATGAATGATTACACTCTCATTCCATCTGGAAAATATATTCGAATTTCAAGAATTAGAGATGCAAGAGATAAGCAAATAAATACTTATATTGGAGAATACAGTCCAAACTCAGACGCTCTGATCACACGAGTCTTTCCATTAAAACATATTTCAGCAGATGAAGTCGCTCGAACCTTTCGAAGCTTCATGCCTGCGAGTTCAAGAATCATTCCCTACCCTCAAACCAATACGGTCATCGTTACAGACACCGGATCAAATATTCAAAAACTCAGCAAAATGCTTGAATTCTTAGATATTGAAGGCTTTGATGCGGGTATCGAAGTCATTCAGGTGAAATACGCCTCTGCAGAAAATATATCAAAACTTATCGATACCCTTCTTCCCGGAAGCCAAAACACACCAAAAACAAGAAGAAGATCAAGAACCTCTTCATTTAACGACTTTTCAGCAAGAAGAACGAAAGAAGGTGGGGTCATTAATGCAATTATCGCAGATTCTCGCACGAATTCCCTCATCGTCCATGCAAATGGAAAAGGAGTCGAACAAGTAAAAAAACTAGTCAATCGACTCGACTCAAAGATTCCAAACAATATCGGAGGTGGAAAAATCCACGTTATCTATTTACAGTTTGCTGCAGCTGAGGAACTTGCAAAGACGATGAATGATCTAACCAATACCCCAACCTCTTCTAGACGAACAAGCTCAAGAACGAGGACATCAGGAATTGGAGTTAATCCAAAAGTAACAGAACTCTTTGAGGGCTCAATTCGTGTATCTGCAGACAAAAGCACAAACTCACTCGTAGTCACCGCTTCTCCAAGTGATTTTGAAACACTCAAAAGAGTGGTCGCTCAGCTCGACATACCAAGAGACGAAGTTTATGCAGAAATTGTCATTATGGAACTCAATATGTCCAAAGAATTTGACTTCTCGGCCAACGTCATTAGCCCCGCTTCTGGACTAGGATTAGTAACTAAACCAAGTGACATTCTTAGTTCTGTTACCGCACCTTTCTCTCAAGCAGGTGCTGTTTTAGGGTTTGCAGAAGGAAAAAGTGTTAACCTTCGTGTCGGAAACCAAGACTTTCAAGTCAAAAGTATCCAAGGCTTAATTAAAGCTATTCAAACAAATTCACTAGGAACTGTCCTTGCGACTCCTCAAATTTTGACTCTTGATAATGTAGAAGCGAAATTTGAATCGAATGAAAAAATACCAGTTCCTAGTACTACGACCACTGGAAACACAGGAGTCGTCAACGCGAGTGTCAGTAAGGAACCCATTGGAATCAGTATTTCAATCAAGCCACAAATCAATAAACTCTCTAGTTTCGTAAAACTTGAGATCAAAGCGAAACTTGAAGCGATTTCCGCAAGAAAACCTCCAGCAGCCGTTGCAGACCAAGCCTTTGCTACCCTGGAGAGAACAGCCGAAACAGAAGTGGTCGTAGCTGATCATGATACAGTCGTTCTAGGTGGACTCATCCGAGATCGTCAAGACGAAATTGAAGCAAAAGTTCCTCTATTAGGAGACATTCCTGTTCTTGGTTGGTTATTTAGATCAACCACTCGTACTTCACAAAAAACGAATCTTTTGCTTTTCATTACTCCACATATCATTCGACAATATGAAAAAATTCGAGCGATTTTAGATAAAAAGCTTAAAGAAAGAGACGATTTTATTCAGAAAAACGTAGGAGGAGAGGATCGTCTTCGAGATTACAGAGACAATATGATCCGAAATCTTCCTGCAATCAGTGACATTGTAAACCAACACATCGATAATGCTCGGACAATTGATACTTCTCAATCTAAAGCAAAAAGGGTAAAAAAGAAAAAAATCGTAAAACCGGCTAAAAAGAAAAAGGGTAAGAAATAAATGGTTCATGAATCAGAGATGAACTCACTCAAACACTCACCTCGATTGGGGGAAATTCTTCTCTCCCACACCACTCTCACTCAAGAACAGCTGGATGAGGCTCTCCTCATTCAAAATGAGAAGGGTGGATTATTAGGAGAGATCCTTATTAGTAAAAACATGATTCTCCCACATGAGATCATGAGGGCTCTTTGTATTCAACTTGGAATTGAATTTGTTGATGACATTAAAGGTGATGAAATTGATCCTGAGTTAATCGCACAGATCCCCATCAATTATAGCAAATCAAAAGAAATGATTCCTCTGGAAATCCGTAAAACCGACCTTGGTGAGGTATTGGTCGTAGCAACAGCAGATCCATTCGTTGAAAATATAAGAGATGACCTCCAAGTCCTTACCGGAAAAAATATTCATATTGTAGTAAGTACTCCAATGCGAATCCAAGAAGCAATTAATCGTGTTTATGAAAAAAGTACGGCAAACATGGTTGGTGCTCTTGAGACCGAGTTCGAAGAAGACCTCGACCTTGAAGGACCCATTGATATTTTGGAAGCAACCGAAGATGATGCTCCGGTCATTCGATTCGTGAACTCTCTTCTCTTTCGAGCTGTCAAAGAAAAAGCTTCTGATATTCACATTGAACCTTTTGAAAAAGAATTTGTAGTTCGATTTAGAATTGATGGGGTCCTCTACGATATTATTCGACAACCAAAACAAGCACATGCTGCAATTGCCTCTCGAATTAAAGTCATGGGCCAGCTCGACATTGCTGAAAAAAGAATGCCACAAGATGGACGAATTAAAATTAAAATAGCTGGAAAAGATATTGATATTCGACTTTCAACTGTTCCAACCACCCATGGTGAAAGAGTAGTGATGAGGGTTCTGGAACAAACAGGAACCGTTCTAGAACTCGAACATTTGGGTTTTGAAGGGCCAAGTAAAGCAGAACTTGAAAAACTCATCTTTAGAAAATACGGAATCATCTTAGTCACAGGCCCCACAGGGAGTGGAAAATCAACCACTCTTTCTGCCTGTCTTGTTAAACTCAATAGTCCTGAACGAAATATCATGACTGCTGAAGACCCTGTCGAGTATCAAATTCCAGGAATCAATCAAGTACAAGTGAATGCAAAAATTGATCTTACTTTTGCTCGAGCACTTCGAGCCTTTCTTCGACAAAACCCAGACATCATCATGGTTGGGGAGATTCGAGATAAAGAAACTGCAGAGATTGCAATTAATGCCTCTCTCACAGGTCACCTCGTTTTATCTACCCTTCATACCAACGATGCACCAAGTGCAGCGACTCGACTCATTGATATGGGAGTTGAGCCCTTTTTGGTTGCAAGTTCTATCCTCGGAATTGTAGCTCAACGCTTAATTCGAAAAGTCTGTGAAAAATGTCGAGAACCTTACGAGCCTTCTGACTTTGAAATGAGAGAAATGGGTTTAACATCGATACCAGAAGGCTCCACTCTTTTCAGGGCAAAAGGATGTGCAAGTTGTGGCAACGGAGGTTACTCAGGTCGAACGGTGATTCATGAGCTTCTTGTCGTCGATGATGAAATTCGTTCATTGATTACTCAAAACGTAGATGCCGGAACGATTAAAAGAGCAGCTCAAAAAAAAGGAATGAAAACACTCAGAGAAGATGGGGTAAATAAAGTACTGAAAGGAATGACCACTGTTGAGGAGCTCATGAGAGCCACTCATGCAGAAGTTTAATTCATGGCACCAATTTACGACTACAAAGCCTACACACCTAACGGAAAAGTCAAAAAAGGAATTGTCGAAGCAGATACACAAAAGTCTGCTCGCCAGAAACTGATAAAACAACATTTAATGGTCACTGAGATGAAGACTCGAACCAGTAGTTCTTCATCTTCATCGGGATCCAGAGGATTTTCGTTTGGCGGCGGAGTCGGCGTCAAAGACGTTGCATTAATGACCCGTCAATTAGCCAGTCTCATTAAAGCAAATATCCCTCTGGTCGATGCTTTGGGTGCGCTAGTCGATCAAATAGACCACCCCAAACTCAAATTCGTCCTTTCTCAAGTCAAACAAGAAGTCAATGAAGGGATTAGTCTTGCGAAATCCATGGGGAAGCATCCTCGGATCTTTGATCATATTTTTATCAACATGGTCGAAGCGGGTGAGCAATCCGGTACCCTCGGACTCGTTCTTTTACGTCTGGCCGATTTAAAAGAAGCTCAGATGAGACTTCGCTCCAAAGTCATTGGGGGAATGATGTATCCCGTTCTCATGATTTTTGTTGCCGTGTCTATGATGCTTGGAATTTTTACGTTTGTGATTCCAAAACTTGCCAAAATTTTTGAATCAATGAACAAACCGATTCCCGCAACCACTCAATTCGTGATGGATATCAGTGATATTATCGTCGGCTACTGGTACCTTCTTGGAGCTGGAGCATTTTTATGTGTTTTTCTTTTTAAGACCTACATCCAAACAAAATCAGGTCGATACCGGTGGGATCGAATCAAACTCAAAGCTGTTCTTTTTGGTCCATTGCTTAGAATGATCGCTGTCACACGGTTTTCATCAACGATGTCAACTCTGCTTTCCAGTGGAGTCCCTATTGTTGCTTGTCTAAATATTTCCAAGAACTTAGTAGGAAACGTCCATATCGCAAACGCTATTGAGACGGCTCGAGAAAACATCACAGAAGGGCAATCTATTGCTGATCCCCTCAAAAAAAGTGGAGAATTTCCCCCGCTTGTTATTCACATGATCTCTATTGGAGAAAAGACTGGCGAATTACCCGAAATGTTAGGTAATGTGGCATCTACTTATGAAGAACAGGTAAATACAAAAATTGAAACGATGACCGGACTCATCGAACCTCTCATGATCATCATGATGGGAGGGATGATTGGTTTCATTGTTCTTTCCATCTTTTTGCCTTTAATGGAACTCAATAATATCCAATAAAACGGAAAGGAAATCGGATGAAAAAAGAAAGACGGCTCAGTTTACTAGCCAATCAAGAAGGACTCACATTAATCGAATTAATGATTGTGATGGCAATCTTAGGTCTTCTTGCTACCCTTATTGGAGGACAAATCATTAAGCGATTTGACGAAGCAAAAGTCCAAACCACTAAAATTCAAATGAGAAACTTGGGTGTTGTTTTAGATGACTTCCGAAGACAGTGTGGTTTCTACCCATCTACAGAGCAGGGCTTAGATGCTTTGGTTGAAGAACCGGCAACAGGTCGTAAGTGCAAAAACTACGATCCAGATGGATACATTCAAGACGGCAAAGTTCCAAAGGACGGTTTTGGAAACGACTTTGATTACGAAAGTGATGGTCGAAAATACAAAATTAGTTCATTTGGAAACGACAACCAAGAAGGTGGAGAAGGAATTGATGCCGATATCTTCTCAGACCAGCTTGAAAACTAAATAAATATCTGATGAGCGTAAATCCCCCTCTTTCTTATATGAACCGGAGTCATCAATTCCGTCAGCAAAAGGAAGGGGGATTTACACTCATTGAATTAATGGTGGTCATGCTCATGCTTGGCCTCATATCAGCATTTGCGCTCCCTAGTATCAGTAGTTTTTTTAGAGTTTCACTCAATACAGTTACCCGAAAATTTGCAGGACAAGTGAAAGACACATTCAATTCAGCTGTTCTCACGGGTCGAGTTCACCGAATCGTTTATGATCTTGAAGAAAAAAAATACTGGGTAGAGGTTGGCCCTAAGGGCCACCTTATGGAAACAGAACATAGTAAAGAAGTAGACGAATCTCTTGGAAAAGACCGTTACAAGGATGATGAAGAAGAAAAAAAAACAACCTTTGAACTGGCATCGACAATTACTCGTGAAAAAGTATCTCTTCCAGAAGGAGTTGAGTTTAAAGATATTATTTCAGAACAATCGGTAGAGCCGATTACAGAAGGAGTGACCTTCACTCATATTTTTCCAAACGGACTCACTGAAAAAACGATTATTCACTTACAAGATCAAGATCAACACGAAACCTCTCTGGTCATTTCTACGGTCATTGGGAAAACAAGAGTATTTGAATACTATATTAAAGAGGAGGAAGTCTTTGCTAAATAAGAAAGGCTTTACCTTAATTGAAGTCGTCATTGCTATGGGAATTATGGCTGTTGCACTTGCAGGTATTTTAGTTACTCAATCAAATGTAATTCGAATAGCAACCAAATCTAAAGAGAATACTACGGTAGCAATGCTCTTACAAAGAGCAATGGTTGAAGCTGAACAAGAATTCCAAGGGCAGCCCTTTAACGAAATCAAAGAAGAAGCCTCTGGAACATTCGATCCTCCTTTTGATACCTTTCGTTGGTCAAGAGAAATTAAAGAAATCAAATTTCCTGATTTAAACTTAAGTGGATCACAAGAAGGCAAATCAAATGACATAGAAAAAAAAATTGGAACGATTGTTACAAAATATATGAACGATTCTCTTCGGGAAGTTGTCGTTACAATCTCTTGGGAAAAAGCGAAAGGAACACAAAAGGTCTCAGCAAGTACCTACTGGATCAATTTAAATAATGAATTTCAACCAAGCTTCTAGTGAAAAAGGATTCACTCTCATAGAAATGATGATTGCTATTGCAATCTTGGCTTTTATTAGTCTTGGAGTTTTCCACGCAATGACCAGTAGCTTCAAAATTAGAGATAAAATTTTAACCGAGGGAGACTTCCTCACGCGTATTCGCCTTTCTATTGGAATGATTTCAAAAGATATTCAACTCATATACAATCCGATTCTAATGCTTCCGCCTGAACCTAAAAAAACAGAAAATAACAACGGCACTGACCCTCAACTTTCAGGGCAGAATTATCGACAAGAATCAGTCGACGGAGGAAATTACTGGGGGCCTATTTTAGATAAAACTGGAATTCGAGCAGCGGTCTTCACAGGAAATGAAACTCAAATGAGTTTTATCACTTCATCTCATGAAAGAATTTATAGAGAATCTCCAGAGTCTCGGTTAGCAAAAATTACTTACGAACTCAGAGAAGATACATTTGCAAAAGGAAACCTTGAAGGAACCCAGGTCTTTACTAAAATTGAAGACATCAACGTATTTTTAACTGAAGACAACGTAGACGATCATAAAAAAGTCTATCCGATTCTATACGGAGTCGTTCAACTCAAACTTGATTACTACTTTAAGGCAAAAGAACGCTGGGAAAAACGTTGGGATTCTCAGTCAGAAGATTTTCAGTATAGTTATCCGGACACCGTTCGCATGACTGTTGAAGTGAAAAGTGAAGGAAATGAAACATATGAGGGAGTTTATCTCTTTAAACTAGAGGTTCCAAATAATGGACTGGACACAAGCTTCTAAAAAGAAATTTAAGATTCGCAAGAATGAACAAGGAGTCGCCCTTTTTATGGTGATGTCTGTCCTCTCTATACTTGCAGTACTTATTTCTGAAATTACCTACCAAGCTCAACTCAATCATAAACTTTCATATGATGCTGTAGACCAGGTAAAGGCCCATTATCTTGCTAAAAGCGGCATGAAACTCTCACTCCTACGACTCAAAGTTTTTCAGCAGATTCAAGGATTTTTATCAGGCAATCAAAATGGATCCTTAAAGAAACTCATCCCTCAACGAGCACTCAATATGATCTGGAGCTTTCCTTTATCTTTTCCATTACCAACAAATCTTCCTGGTATGACTGGACTACAAAAAGATGCCATCACAGATTTCAACAACAACTCTGGTTTTGAAGGTGCGTTTTCAGCTTATATTTCTTCGGAATCTTCGAAGTTCAATCTCAACAGCTCTCTTTCTCGTTATGCACCAGAAATAAAAAAAGAAAAACCTAAACCGAATCAAAACAGAACATCTACAAGTACAAGTGGATCGTCTCAACCCACGAATCCAAATAAGCCTAATAACCAAAAAGAAAACAATACTCAATTTAACGCGGAACTTGCACGAAAAAGCCTAAGAGACTATATCACTCGCTTGTTAAATCAAAAATTTCTAGATGATGAAAACTTCTCTGCTCGTTACAGAGATTTTAGAGTCGAAGATCTTGTTGAAAACATTTTAGGATGGATCGACAGATCTTACGAATCAAAAAGCTCAGAGCGTCAAGACGACCCACCTATGAAAAAAGCTCCTTTTTATCATTTGTCTGAATTACATATGATTCGTCCCATGGACGACGATCTCTATGACTTTCTTAAACCTCACTTTACCGTAGCGGTTACTCCGGGAGTCAACGTAAATCAAATCAACAAAGAAGAACTCATGGCTCTCGTTCCCCAAATGACAAAAGAAGAGGCTGATGATTTTTTTGACTTTAGAGATAAACCTGATGAAGACAATCTCTTTAAAGATGAGAAAGGTTTTTTTGATTATCTTTCCAAAAACGTGATCGCATTTGTTGGAGCTCCAGACACATTTAAAGAATTTCAAAAAGAACTCAAAGAAAGTGGGATTCAAATCATCACCGATGAGACCCAGTTCAAAGTAGAAGTCCAAGCTCAAGTCAATCAGGCAACTCGGACAATCGAAGCGTGGGTAGATCTTGGCGGAAAAACACTGATGACACCAAAAGCAGGGCAGACCTCACCTTCAACTGCCTCGACGAAGACCAATAATGCATCTTTACCCGTTCTCACAAAAGGAATTCCACCAAGTAAACCCGACCCTGGAATGGTGATTCGATTTATGAGAATCTATTAAAGAAAGAGGTGAATCATGAGAGTTTTAGGGCTCGATCTAGGTACCAACTCGGTTAAGGCCGTTGAATATGATGCTGCATTTAGTCGTTACGAACTTCATGACTACCATGAGGTAAAACTTGCGGCCGATCAAACCCCGGCTCAAGGAGCTGCTCTTCTCATTCATAGCCTCCCTAAAAAACCAGATCGAATTGCAAACTGTCTTTCCTCTCAATATAGTACGTTCAGAAATTTGACACTTCCAACTCGAGATCGACGAGCTATCCGTTCTGGAATTGCCTTTGAACTCGAAGACGAACTCCCTTTTGACCCTGATCTTTCGATCTACGACTATGCTTTGTTGTCTCAAGGGAAACAATCGACTCATGTTCACATCGGTGCAACACTCAAAGAAACTCTTACAAAAGTAATTTCAGATTTAAAAGAGTATGGTGTTGACCCAGATGTGATTGTAACGGAATCCTGGGTTTATCGAACCCTTCTTAATCGCACTCTCAATGATGAAGAAAAAGCATCTCCCAAGCTCTTAGTTCACATGGGAAAAACTGACACAACCATCTATATTCACTGGAAAAACTACCCTATCGTCTGTCGTAAAGTCGCCTGGGGGGGGCAACACCTGACTCGAGCAATCATTGAAAAATATGAGGTTTCAGAAGAAGAAGCAGAAAAAGCAAAATTAGATAATGGCTTTATTCTTTCTTCTCAACAAAGAGAAACAGCAACTGTCGATCAGAGGGAGTTTTCAGATACATTATTACAAGCAACCCGGCCTCTCCTTCTCGAAATGAGACAAGCTGAACTCACGTGTAAAAACCTGACTCACGAAAATATTTCTTCTATCTATATGAGTGGAGGCCCCTCTCTTCTTCCTGGTTTACGAGTTGCAATAGAGGAAGAATTAGGAATCCATACCCAACCTTTTAAAGCGCTGAGTCTTCTATCCACTTCGGGAATGACCTATTCAGAAGCAACAGATGCTGGTTTTCTACTAGCTGCATCTACAGGGCTTTGTTTAGTTGGACCTGAGCGAACTCACCTCATTGATTTAAGACAAGGAGAATTCGAAAAAGGTGCCGATGATCAGTCGTGGTCTTTGAAGAACCTAAAATACCCTCTTCTTTCTGTTGGAGCGATTACTCTTTGTTTTTTCCTTGGAACGTGCGTAGAAAGTCATCTTTATCAATCTAGAATTGCGAGCCAAGAAAGTCGTTTAGAAAAAGCCGTTCGTCAATTTTTTGGAAATCTAGGAAGAACTGCAGTTAAAAGAAAAATGAAAAACTCTCGAAAGTTAAAAAAATCTGTTCAAGCAGAAATCAGTAAATATCAAGGTCTTGCAGAACTTACTTTATCTAATCCGACCACTCCTCTGCGATTTTTAAAAAAACTATCTCAAATAGTTCCTAAAAACGTAGTTGTTGATATGACTGAATTCTCAGTTGGAACCGTTGGATCCTCTTTTGAAAAAGGAACTCCTGGAAAAGCTCAAGTTTCTTTTTTAATTCATGAACAAGAAAAAATCCCTGAACTCAGTTCAATTTTAAACGGACTCTTTGTTAAAATGACAACATCGAAGCCCGTTAAAATTAAGTTAAAAGAAAAAAATAAAGATCTATGGAAAATCACGTTTTCTGGAGATCTTATTGAGAGTGCCTATGACTGAAGAAAACGAATCTAAACTAAAAGAATTTTTTAATGAAATTGCAAACAAAATTGATTCACAACCCTGGTTTCAAGAGCTAAAAGCGAAATGGAATGAGTTAACCAGAGAACAAAAGAATCAAGTAAAAGTAGGAACAACAATTTTAAGTGTAGTTCTACTACTAATTACGGGTGCAGTTCAACTCTCTCATGTTCGTACTGTCAAAACAGAATACGAAAACAAATCAGATATCTATCATTTACTCACCGACTCCGCTGAAGCACTTAAAAACCTCAAAACAATTGCTGATCAAAACAACTTAAATCAAGAAAAATCACCTCCTGATTGGAAAGCTTATTTCTCTAACAAAAGTCATAACAGTGGAATTGATCCAAAAACAATTCAAATCAATCCACCTACGACAGGACCAATTACGGATCTTTCAAAAGAAGTTTTTTATGAGATTGTTTTAAAAAAAATTAATATTAAACAACTGGTTCAATTTGCACATCACATTGAAAACGGAAACCTTCCTATAAGAGTAAGAAACCTAAACGTAAATACAATTGGAAGTGAAGGATACATTAACGCATCCATTGAGCTTTCAGCTTTCGAACTAAAAAAACAACAATAGAGATCACTCAATGAAAGAAGAATCCATAGAGCAAGAAACACTTAGTAAAAGAAAAAAATTTTTAAAATGGTTCGGATGGACTCTATTTTTCTTAACTTTTCTTTTATTTTTTACCTATCTAAGAATTCCTAAACAACGACTTAAAGCATACGGAGAATCAATGGCGATTCAAACATTGAGTCGTCAAGGCTACCTACTCGACCTTAATGATACAGAGCTTTCTTTTGGATTAGGAATTTCTTACACAGCAAAAAAAATAAAAATTACGCCTATTCGTCCTCCTGGGCCTCCTATCGAACTTGAAAACCTCAGCCTGACACCTCACCTTCTTAGTTCCCTTTTAGGAACTCCTTCTGGTGATATTGAAGTTCAACAGGGAAGAGGAATTCTTGAAATGAGTATTTCACACGACGGGAGTATTACTCATTTAGATTTTGAGGCAAAGCATTTGAATTTAAAAAAATTAGGTATATTTCCACGGTATACTCAAGTCAAAGGAACCGCAGTTCTTGAAGGAAGAGGATCAATCGAAGGAGATTTCAAACGTCCCTCTACTCTCGAAGGTGACGTTCGAGTTGAACTAAAGACCCTCTTAGTTGAACAGCAATCTGTTTTCGGATTCCAAATCCCCAGACTGGACATTTCAGAAGGAATTGTCAGTGCTCGCATGAGTCAATCCAAACTTAAAATCAATAATTTTAAACTTGGAAAAAAAGGGAAAAAACCTGAAGACGATTTGATCGCTAAAATTACCGGTGACATCCGACTGGGGAGTCGATGGAATAGTAGTCAACTCAATCTAACGGCTGAGTTTTCATTATCCAAGAAAGTTCAACAAGCATTCAGTTTAGTCGGAGCGATACTTGCTCCTGGAAAACGAAAAGATGGTTCTTACCGATTTAACCTGACAGGAAAGGTTTCACAGCCACTTCCAATGCCTCACCCATAAGGTCTCTTTCTATGAAATCTCTTATCGACGAAGCCCTTTCAAATTACCTGAACTCACTTGAGCATCTAGATCCGTGTTTAAGTGACCCAATGAGATACAGTCTTCTTGCACCAGGAAAAAGAATTCGTCCACATATCCTGTTACAAACTGCTCAACTCCTAAAAGTCTCTCAAAACATTATTCTTCCCTTTGCATGCGCAGTTGAAACGTTTCACTGCTTTACATTAATTCATGACGACCTTCCTTCTTTAGACGATGATGATTTTAGAAGAGGAAAACCCTCTAATCATAAAGCCTTTGGTGAAGCGACTGCCATCCTTGCAGGAGACGCACTCCTGAGCTTAGCTCATCAAATGTTTTTTGAAGGGAGTCACCTTCAAGAATCTACGGTTCGGAATCATCTTTCACAACTCTGGTTTCATGCAACAGGGCCACAAGGGGTCCTTCAAGGTCAAACCCTTGAAATGACTCTCAATTCAGACTCCACTCCGGAAGAAATTATCTTTATCCATCAAAAGAAAACGGGTCTTCTTTTTGAAATTAGCTTTCTCATTCCACTTGCTCTTAGCCACCTTGAGCCTTTTGATGAAAAAGCAATGACGATTCAAAAATTTGCTTCTGAATATGGAATTCTTTTTCAAATAGTTGATGATTTTGAGGATCGAAATGAAGAAAATCAGTGGGACAATATCTTTCAACATTTAAAAATTGAAGAGATCAAAACGAGTTTTATCTCTCCTTTTAAAGAAACAATAGAACAGTTAAGAGAAAACTTTGGAGAAGAAAGCCGTTTACTGGTGAGTCTCGGACAAGACCTCCTTAAAAGCTTTCAGGAAAACCATTAAAATTTAAAGATATCGTGAATCGGTTTCTTTGAGAGACGAAGAATATCCTCCGCCAAAGATTTTATTTTGAGAGCTCTTAATTGCTTTTCATGTGGATCTTCACCACCGTAGACTTTTTCTTGTTTAAAAGACTTAAACTGTCCATCTCTTTTAAGCTCTCTAATTCTCTTTCGAGCACCTTCAATCGAATATCGCTCCGTATAGAGAAGATGCTTAATTAACAAAAGAGTCTCAACATCAGTTCTTCGATAAACTCTCTGACCGGTATTTGATTTATCTGGTTGCAAGAGAGGAAACTCTGTCTCCCAGTAACGAAGAACATAAGGTTTCACCCCAACAAGTTCAGCTACATCGCCAATTCTAAAGTAAACTTTATTAGGAATCTGCACTGACCCTGTGGGTTCCAGTGCAGTATGAACTGAAGGCTCCATCATCAACAAACCTTATTTATTTCGATTTCTGCCACGTACTGATTCTTCAGTAATAGGCTTATCCTCAAGGCTCGCATTGACTTCCGCACGAAGCACCTGAGAAGGCTTAAACGTCAAAACCCGTCGAGCAGAAATTTCAATGCTCTCACCTGTTTGAGGGTTTCTTCCAACTCTAGAACGCTTCTCACGAACAACGAAATTCCCAAACCCAGAAATCTTGATTTTCTGGCCTTGAGAAAGAGTTGTCTTCAACGTTGAGAAAATCATCTCAACTAAGTCAGAAGCTTCTTTCTTAGAGAAACCAATTTTTTCGTAAATATTTTCAACTAAATCAGCTTTGGTCATCGCCACGGCTTTTTCTCCCTCTTCCTTGAAAAATTACCGTTATGATCGAAGTTCGACTCCGAGCTTGTTTTTCCAAGCCTCTAGAATCTTATGAGAAGCCTCATCGACTTCACTCTCCTTAAGACTTCGACCTTCTATAGAAAAGATAACCCGGACTGCGACACTTGTCATCCCTTTCGACACCTGAGAACCGCTATAAATATCAAAAACCTTTACTGTTTTTGCCAAAGGCTTGGCTGCTTTCATCGCAGTCTCCACGATTTGTTGTGCCAAAATTTCATCATTCGCAAGCACAGCAAAGTCTCGTTCCATTCCTGGAAATTCGTTCCATGCTTTATATTTTCTATTTTCTCCCATCCTCATAGACATTTTAGAAATAGAATCCCAATTTAAATCTCCTAGCCAAACCTCATTTTTTAGCTTTAAACGCTGTGAAATCGCCGGATGAAGGGCTCCAATGCATCCAACAGACTCTTTCCCTACCCAAACTTCAACACTTCTTCCTGGGTGAAAAAGGTGGCGATCTTTCCACTGAGTTCGATCTGAAAATGGCATCATTCGAACCCCTTTTGTTCCCAACTTCTCAAAAAAACTCTCGGTCAAACCTTTGACAGAATAAAAATCAATCAGTGGATTTTTGTTCCGAAGTCCTTGCAAATATTCAGGTCCAGAGAGCAAAAAACTACAACGCCACGCTTCATTTACTCCTGTTTCCGTCTCTGATGTTGCACGGACTTCGTCTCCTTTTAAATGAAAAGTCGGTCTCATCTCAAAAATACGAACACCGATTTTCTCAGAACCAAAATGATGATTCCAATTCAACTGAGCTGTTTGTAAAAGCCCGGGGATCAAAGAAGGAACCATGACCTCATTTTCTTCACTTAAAGGGTTTTGAACTCGAATCTTCGACTCTAAACCAAAAACTCCCAATCTCGAGCTTTCACAAAACGGATACTGAACCACCTCACTCAGCCCAAGCTCAGCAAGAATATCTTTCGCTTTTTCTACCAAGTAGTACTGATTAAATGCCGAATTTCCTGTCCTCGGGGTAGGAAGCTCTGTCAGTCGTGGAACCGTTGCAGGAATCTGATCATACCCAATACTTCTAGCCACTTCTTCAGTTAAATCTTCAGGAATGAGCAAATCATTCCGATGACTCGGAACTTTGACTTTCCATGGCTCTCCCACAGAAACTTCACATCCCAAGCGAGCAAGAATCTGCTCAACCTGTGAATGTTCCAAAGACATTCCTAAATGTGATTTAAACTTTTCAAAAGGAATTTCAATCGTATGATGTTTAAACTCTTTTTCCACAGTTGTATGAACACCGGTGATTTCCCCTCCTGCAACTTTTAAAATCAACTCAACTAAACGAGCCGTAGCGTAATCAACCGATTGAGGGTCAATACCCCGCTCAAATCGATGAGAAGCATCTGAATGAAGATTAAACTTTTTAGCAGATTTTCTAACTGCAACAGGATCAAACTGAGCTCCTTCGATGAATAAAGCATTGGTTTGATTTGTAACTTGGGAATCTCCTCCCCCCATCACTCCGGCAAGAGAAACCGGGTAAGTTCCATCATGAATCACAAGCTCTCCACCTTCTAGCGAAATGGTTTGTCCATCTAAGAGAGTCATTTCACTGGAAGTTGCTGTCTGAATTGAAAGTTCAGAACTTTTTAGACAGTTTAAATCATATGCGTGAGTCGGCTGTCCCAACTCCATAAGAACGTAATTACTTGCATCAACGACATTTGAAATCGAGCGAAGTCCTACTGATTCAAGACGTTTTTTTAGCCACAAAGGAGAAGGTCCAACTTGAACACCTGAAATTTCAATTCCATAAAATTGGCTAGCAAGTGGAGTTTGAATCTTGGTTTTGATTTTTCCAAAAGAAGAAGGAAGAGGTTTCACTTCAGGTTTTTTTAATTCAACGCCTAAAGCAGCAGAGACCTCTCTTGCGATCCCAACATGAGAAAGGCAATCTCCCCGATTAGGCGTAATCCCAAGTTCCAAAACTGTATCATCCAAGCCCCAGGCTTCTTTAAAAGGTTGACCAAGATTAAAATCAGAATTCAATACAAGAATCCCTTCAGCATCATCTGCCAATCCCAGCTCTGCCTCAGAACAAAGCATTCCATTAGAAATCTGACCTCTAATTTTTCCCGATTTAATCTTCATTCCATTCGGAAGAAGAGCGCCCACTTGAGCCAACACCACTCGATCACCTTGTTTAAAGTTCTGAGCTCCACAAACAATATCTAAAATTTCCGATCCATTATTGACCTTACAAACACTGAGACGATCAGCATCAGGGTGCTTTTCTTTCACATCAACTTGGGCTACGACGACATGATCAAGCCCTTTTCCTTGCTCTCGAATAGACTCAACCTCTAATCCTAAAGAAGTCAGTAGCTCTGCAAGTTCAGAAGGTCCTCTCAGTTGAGACAAATCCACATATTCTGAAAGCCAATTCCAAGAAAGATTCATAAGATCTCCATTAAATTAAAACTGATTTAAAAACCGAACGTCTCCTCGATAAAAAAGACGTAAATCAGGGATTCCATTTAAAAGCATTGATATTCTTTCGATACCGATCCCAAAAGCAAACCCACTGATTTTTGGATCATCATAACCTGCATGTTTAAAAAGCTCGGGGTGGACCATTCCTGCACCAAGAATTTCTATCCACCCAGTATCTTTACAAACTTTACATGGTCCTTTGCCTTTTCCACTTCCTGATGCACAAAATGGACAAGTCACATCCACTTCAACTCCAGGTTCAACAAAAGGAAAAAAACTTGGTCGTAAACGGATTTCTGTTTCAGAACCAAAGGTTTCCTTTGCAAAAAACAAAAGGGTTCCTTTAAGATCACTCATCCGAATTCCATGATCAACCCACAGTCCCTCAATCTGATGAAAAAAAGGTGAGTGAGTTGCATCATTGTCTGCTCGATAAACAGCTCCTGGACACAAAATTCGAAGAGGAAAAGATTGTGATCGCATTGTTCTCATTTGAACAGGAGAAGTATGGGTTCGAAGAACCACACCTTCACCCATAAAAAAAGTATCTTGCATTTCTCTTGCGGGGTGTGTTTCAGGAATATTCACTGAATCAAAATTCAAATACTCTGTTTCAATTTCAGGACCTGTAGTGACATCAAATCCGAGTCTTGATAAAGACTGCACAATCTGTCGCGTCGCTTGGGTTAAAGGATGAAGTGTCCCTGTATATGATTTCAACGACGGAAGAGTGACATCGATTTTTTCATTTAAAATTTTCTGTTCTAGTGCTGCAACTTCAAGCTTTTCTTTGTGTGCTCCTAAAGCCGCCTCAATCTTATTTTTCCATTCATTTGCAACCTGCCCCACTTTCGGTCGCTCTTCAGCGGATAACTTCCCCATTCCTTTTAAAAGAGTTGAGAGCTTTCCTTTTTTTCCTAAAACGGAAACCCTAAACTGCTCTAAAGATTCTAATGATTCTAATTCAGAAATCGCTTCTAGAGATTCACACCCAATTTGTTTTAGTTCTTCAATCATGATTTTCTCAAAATGAACGAATGGAGTTAAAGGTAAAAAAAAACGGGGTTCTTAAAACAATAAGAAACCCCGTTTATGAAAATTTTATTTCTAAACGATTTTAAGCTCTAACTTCATCACAGATCGCAGCAAAACCAGCTGGATCATGTACCGCGATGTCCGCTAAAACTTTTCGATCGAGTTGAACACTTGATTTCTTCAAAGAATTAATGAATTGACTGTAGCTCATGCTGTTCATGACTGAAGCAGCAGAGATTCGAGTAATCCATAGCGCTCTAAAGTTTCTTTTCTTTGCACGACGATCTCGGTATTCATAACTCAAAGCACGGTCAACGGCCTCAGCCATTCTTCTGAACGTACTTTTTCTTCGCATGACGAACCCTTCGGCTCTGTCATATAACTTCTTTCCTCGTCGTCTTCTTTTAAAACCACGTTTTGCTCGTGCCATAAGGCTCTCCTTAAACTACAGAATTGATCCGTAAGGCAATGCTCTGATTGCGTTATGTGCGTCACCCTTGAATAAATAAGCTGCTTTTCTTGCTGCTCTTTTTTGATCCGGAGTTTTCGCACTCAAAAGATGTCGTAAATTCGACTTTTTCACTTTAACTTTACCCCCAGCGGTCAATTTATATCGCTTAGCCGCAGATTTTCGGGTTTTCATTTTGTTTTTCATTACATCCTCGTTTTGAAGTGAATTTTAGACTCTCTCTTTTATGAAACTTCTGTCTGGATTTCAATCATTTTCTAAAAAAATAACAAGCCTCAATAGATTTTTCATTTGAGAAGAAAAAGTGAATAATAACAGAAAGTTAATTAAATTCATTGGCGTTGTTGCATAATTCGCGTCATAGATGAGGGAATTCCTAGAAATCCCATAGATTTACGCAACATCCCTGAGCGGCATTCCTAATGTAGTCATTTTATTGAGAATCTGAATCTTTATTCCCACTTCAGTCTCTTGGCTTTGGAAAACTCTGGAACGTAGAGATCCACCAAGAATTTGTTTAAACCGATTCCCTCGATTCACCAAAGATCAATTATATTAGTTCCAATTTATGATTTTTGGGGGAGTTTTTTATTCATAAGTGGGACCTCCGTGCCCAAGGTTAGTTCTTAACAAACCAATCCTAATGCATGAATTCCCGCTTTGTCTTTATCTTCTCGTTTTTATTCACCCATTTATGCAACAACGCCGTTTATTTCTAGTTAAAAATGATTTGACTAAGAGTGCATTGTTGCTGAGGAGCTTGCTCTTGTTGATTTTGTTGTTGATCTTGGGGAGGCTCATTTGTAACAACATCAACAGGTGACCGTATGGGTTGTAGTTGTTGTTGGAGCTGTCTTTGAGGAGCAGAAAAAGTCCCGTTTGATGCCAAAATAAAAAAGCATCTGTGCAAGTTATCTCTTTTTTCGCACCAAATATTTTCTGTATATCTTACTTTTTGATCATTAAAAGTTTCTTCAGTACCTTCCTCAAGCGTTTTAAATAATTTCCTTGCAGCTGCTCCAGTTATTTGAACTCTCGCTTCAGTGCCGACATAATCACAGTTACTAAAGAACTTTCCAGCATTTATTTTGATTTCATCAGCAAATGATGATGAAATACTGTAAAGTCCCAGTAGTACAAAGAAAATTACCATCTTCATGTTTTTACTCCTCTCGTAGCAATTAGATTAGATGACTACAGGTATCACAATCCTCTTTAAAATAAGAAATTAAAAAAAGTTACCAAATTGTTTCAAAAAAACAGTTACTTAGTTTTTTATTGCTGCGTTGTTGCATAATCGGCGTTATAGATAAGGGAATTATGCAACAACGCCCCAAATGCATTCATGTTATGATCCGATTCTCACCATCCCTCAAAACTTTCTTAGAAAAAACATAGTAATTTAGTCGTCATTAACGGTTTTTTCATAAATTTGAAAATCACAGACTACTCATCCTGAACAAACAACCAATCTCTCATTAATTCAACAATAAGCGTTTGATAACGCTGATTCTTCAACTTTGCTTTTGCTTTAAAGAGATCAAGAAGTTTTTCGGGAACACGTATACTAATTAATTTTCTTTTTCCTTCATCAGAATAAAACACCTTCTGATAATCATCTAAAAACTGAGCGATTTCTGAAGCACTCATTTTTTTTGTATGCTCAAGATACTCGGGAGTGAAATACTGCAGGCCTTTTTTTATTTTTCTTTCCATAATAGCTTAAGGGCTTTGACGTCTTCCAAATCCTGATCCCGCCCTGACTTTTCTTTCATTTGGATCAAATCTGGAACAGAAACAACTTTTACAGAAGTTCCGTTAATTTTCTTTGTTACTGTTTTCAGCCCTCGCAGGTCCTCTGTAATAACAAAATCAACAAGATGAGACGGCTGAATTGGATCATAAAAAGACCATGCGATGAGGTTACGGTTTTCAATATATTCTTTCCGAAAATGAAAAACCTCTTTTGCAGAAACAGGTAAACGTGGAACCAGTCCAATCTCCTTTAATGCAATTTCTGCATTCTCGTAAGTAATTGAATCAAGAAGAAGAACAAGGTCTAAATCAACTGTTCCACGAACCACTCCATGAAGCGCAACAGCATACCCACCAACGACTGCATATTGAACTCCTTGTTTTTCAAGAGATTTAAGAACCTTCAATAAAAACATATATACAAGTATATACATATTCTTTAAAAGAAGAAAGAATAAAGAAATCCCTTATCTTTCCAGTTCGTTAGAAAGGGGTCTTACTCTCAATAGAGTCACTTTTTTAACAACAAAGGGTTTTCAAAAGGGGCTCCTGATTTTTTATAATCAAAATTTACACAGGCAGGAAAAGTTTTATGAAAAAGTAAAGCCTCTACCCCTTTCCTTCCAGCATCATTCCCATAAAGCTCTGCAAGCCCGACAGCCACATGAGAATGCCACTTTTGATCCTCTAACGAAAACTGCTCACATGAGACAATCCAGTCGAGTAACAAATCTCTGGTTTCTACTCCAATCACTATTGAATCAAATTTCAAAAACGGATGATCTAGATCATCACCATTTTCAATAAAATAACGCTCTGTACAGATATTAAAGACATCATCTCCCCTTCCAAAAGAGAAACGTCGGACCAAGACCTCAATCTGCCCATCTTCTGAAAAACGTGCACACCGCCTAGAATGACTGTTATAAACGGGATCAAAACCTGACAGAAAAAGCTCTTGTTCTTCATTAAAAGATTGCTCAGGAAATCGCTTAGAACAATCCAGTTTGAGAAGTGAATCTAAAAGGTCATCATTATTAATCAAACTCACAAGACTATCTCGACTGTTACAAAATTCTACAGACGTCTCTTTTGACTCAAAACGATCTTGATAAGTTTGAAATTCTTTTAAAAAATCTTGATTACGCTGAATCGATTTCCACCACTTTTTCCTAAGAGTTTTTGTTGTTTGAAGATTACTTTCTCCGATATGCTTCATTTTTTTAGTTTTTTCACTCAAAGAAGGAAGAAGTTCTTCATGATAATAACTTCTAAACTGATCAGAAAATACGGAACAACGATTAAAATTTTGGAACCTAGGACTGCTCAAAATCTTTATAACACTGCACCCTCCCTCCCCATAGTAAAAATCGAAGTCCATTTTATCACTTAACTCATCGCTAACCTCTCCTAAAAGAGAAGAAATCCCCTGCCGCAATAATTCAATTCTTTCCTTTAAATCTTTAATCCGAGCCTTAAGCTTTTTTAATTCTTTTCGACTCTTTCTTTTCTCTTTTCGTGTAAGAAGCGAATTCCCATCCAATTTTTTAGAGATCTTATCTACTTTTTCAAAAAATCGAGTCATCTGATTTAAATAAGAACTTCTCATTTTTTTTAATTTTTTTTCTTTTTTACAATTTTTTTCCAAGAAAACAAAAATATCTTCTTGTTCTTTTTTAGGAAGCTGTGAAAAATCTCTAGCTTCACTGATTGTAAAAAAAAGAAAACTTACTGTTAAATATAAAACTATTCTCATTTTTTTCTCCGATTTACCTTTAAACCCAAATCTAAATCACTCTGCGTCCGGTAAACACCTTTCACCTTACAATGTGCAGATGCCTCTAATTCCCAATCATTTGAATCACAAGATTTCCCACTCATTTTATCTTTTATTTTAACAGGAGCGAAAAGTTCATCTACCCACGAATTCTCTTCTTTAGGAGACCATTGGCGACATTCAGGATATTGAGAATAAAATTCACTTAAAGAAACAGATGCTTTGGAGTTGATCGGATCAAGGACCTCTATATTGCTTTCTATTAAACTGTGAGTCTTTATCTCATTATTTTCCCTAGAAAGATCGAACTGAGCACACGCCTTTAATATCAATGCATCAGGATCTTTTTCAACATTTCCATCCGAATTCCTAAAACGGTTCTGATCTCCTTTTGAAAAACTTTCATCCTGACAGAGTTCAACCAAATTTTTTTCCTGTGAAAAATTTAAAAGACTCACTCGACGAACAACCACTCGATCCCACTCGTCTTTTTGTTCAAAACAAGCCTGCTGATATCGATATCCCTCTGAATAGTAGGACCAGACATTGAACATTGATAAAGTTTCTTCTTTTAAAATATAACGATCATGAAGTTCTTCTGGCACTCCAACTTCATTTAAGTAATGGATTAAATGCGATTTTTCCTTATTTTGACTTATTTCTTCACCATTCACAAAAACCACAAAGTCAGGATTGCAGTGGACCTGTGTGATTTTATCAAGATCACTCTTTAAGACGTCATCTACAGTAATTTCTCTTCTTTTAAATTGCTTTAACCATTTTTTTAGAGAAAAACGCACATCCTTTTCCAGATTGTTTTTAATAGAAGCTACTTTTTCTTTCTCTATCTCAGACCACGAAATCCGACTTTCTCTAGCCCTACTCATCATTCGATAGTAAATAGAACAACTTTGATTAAATTCAGTTTTTCTTTCTTTACTTTTTCTTTGATGCTTCTCAACTCTTTTTAATTCATCTTTTTTATAAATCGCCAAAACCTCACCCAATGAAAGTTTCTTCCACTGAGGGTTTTTATTTTTTAACGTTTCTAACTTTCTCCAAAGAACACGGGTTTGCTCATCTAACTCTAAATCGATCTTTTTAACAGTTTTACGATTATATTTTTTTTGTTCTCTTAATATTCTATTACGAAAACGCACCTCACGTAAGTAATAAATAAAATTCCAAAACCCAAAAGACGGATCATTATTTCTGTATTCTTTCAAATATTCTCTATTCTTTTTTCGAGTTACACCATCTAATCGAGGAACAGACTCTTTCAAAAGAAGAACTCTCTCATACTCCTTTATAGTCAAATCCCACTGTCTTTGCCATATCTCTTGATCAAAAGGTTCTTTTGCATAAATTTCAGTTTGTGAAAACAATAAACTTAAGACAAAAAGAAACTTCATTTCGATACAACCTCAGAAAGAAGCGGATTCTCATGTCCTTTCCCCGTTATTTTAAAAGAAGTGTCTTCACACTGAGGGTAGACTTGATTAAAAACCTCTTTTTCAGTTCGTGATGAGTCTACACTTAGCCCTAAAACCATTCCTACGTCGACAGTAACATCATCACTCCAGGTCTTCGTTTTAAAGTTAAAAACCTCACAAGAATGAATTTGATCCGCGCTTAAGAAATTTTCTCTGACCGTCAAAGAACCATAAAAAACACTGTATTCTACGCCGACGTCATAATCCTTATTGAAATGAACCCCTTGAATAAAATACCGTTCAGTACATACTTTAAGAGTCAAATCGAATTTTTTAGACCGACTCAGAAAAGCACTTCGAAGCACAACTTCGAGTTCTTTCTCATCTTCTGAAAACGAAGAGCATAAATTAACTTTTCTAACGTCACTCTTCATTGAAATTCCATCTAAAAATTCTTTTTGGTATTTCAAAAGATTTTGTTTAGGAAACCGTTTATCACAATCAAGATAAAGTAATTCTTCAATTTCTTTTTTGTTTTTAAAAATTTCTTTCCCAACGACCTGGGCTGACTCGAAATGCTTAGCCTCTTCGCGGTCTTGAGTCTCTAATAACCCCCCATAATACTGGGTAACTACCTTAAAGAGATCAACGTCTTTTGATAATTTTTTCCACCATTTTTTTCTTCGAGATCGGGTTGTATCTAAATTACTTTGAGCAATTTTTGAGAGTTGCTCTTTTTTTTCATTTATTTTTGGAACAATTTTATTCTCAAAAAAACGATGAAAACCATCAGCCAATACCGAACATGCTAGAGACTCATCTCTTCCTTTTTGATCATATCCGTAAGACCAAATCTGGTGTTTTACCCAGTTATATATCTGACAAGGATCAACATCTTTGTATTCTAAATCAAGATTTTGTTTCTTTATAAATTCAATAAATTCATTATGAGAATAATAACTATTTTTTTCATTAAACCAGGACATTTGATTTCTGACTTTTATAATTTCTTTATTTATTTTTCGTATTTTTCTTTTGCTTTGTCGAATTACTTTAAGACGAGAGCCTTTGTAGAAAGAGCGATCCCATTTTAGATTATAGTCTTTGGCAACACTTAACAGATATTTAAGATGGTCAAACTCTTGAAAAAGAATTTTTTCCTCGTAAGCTAAAGTCGAGTAGATCTCAAGTGATTCACTGGAATAATAACAAAACGACCGGATTTGTTGATAAAGCTGATTCAACTCTTCATAACTCAGCTCACTTAATCCTCTGGGTCGTCTTGAATCAACATATCCCCCTCCAGCAAAAGAATAATTTTGAGAAGAAAGAAACAACACTAAAAAATAAAATATACTTTTTTTCATCTGACTACCTTTTTTTGACTCCTAAATCTAAATCACTTTGAGTTTTATAAATTCCTTTTACCTTACAATGACGAGAAGCTTCGAGTTCCCATTCGTTAGATCGACAGGACTTCCCAGAAAGGCGCTCCCCTACTTTTAAAGGTTCAGCTGCATCTTCAATTTGATTTGTTTTATCAAAATTAACTTCACTTTTAGGTGCCCAGTCCTCACACATTGGCGCTACTGAATAAAACTCATTCAATGAAAGAGGACGAACGTTCTCTTCGATGAGTTGACTTGGAGTTTCAATGACTCCAACAATTTCGATTTGCGAGTGCTTCTTTTTTATTTCTTTTGTTGCACAAGCAGAAACTCTCACATCATTTTCGTCAATTTCATAATAATAAACTCCTAAATTCCCTGCAAACTGATTCAAACAAAGCTGCACACTCCATTTTTTATCGATCTCAACTATAGAAAGCACATAAGTTTTAATCAATTCCCACTCTTCTTTTACCTCTGAACAGGCTTGAACATATTGGTACCCGTCTTTTGTTTTATTCCAATGATCTAAAAAAGATAAATTGACATCCTCTACATGAAGGTAATTATTTCTAGCGCTGTATGAATTTCCAACTCTCTTAAGATAATGAGACAAATGATCTTTTAACTGTGATTCTGAAAAACTATTTGGGTTTTTTTGAATTCTATTCTCAAAAATCGTTAATTTTTGAGCACAATCAACCTGAGTCGCCTCACTTGAAGGTTTTGTGTTTCGAAGATAAGAATCAATGGAGCGATTACTTTCCATAGATCTTAACCATTGAGTTAATCGACTTTTAACTTGTTTTTCTAAAAGATGTTTTCGTTTAAAAACCCCGTTATTTTTAAATTTTTCAATCTCATCTGCTTGAGAGCTCAGTTCAGAGTAAACTTGATACTGTATGGAGCAATCTTGTTCAGAATATGAAGCTTCAGACTTTTCATCTTTCGAGGGAATTGATGGCAAAAGATCTCTATTCAAAGGGTTTTGTTTAACTTTTTCGATTTCTTTTCGGACTAATACCAACCGTAATTCGTACTTTTTTATATCTGCTCGAAACTCCCGAATTGATTTTCTAAACCTTCTAATTCTTCTTTTGGCTTGAGAAACATCTATTTCTAATGAAGATATCCTCGAATAACTTGCCTTAGAAGAATAAGCCTTATTTAACTCCGTCACCCGTTCATTCAATATGGTCTTGAGTCTTTTTTTATAAGCCTTGGGATCGGAAACTTTTTCTCGTAATTCTGCGAGAACCGTTTGAATACGCTTTTCTAAACGAAGTAAAATGGTTAAACGATGATCCTCAATCGGATTCCCTTGAGAAAAAGATGTAAGTCCACTCAGGAAAAAGATCACTAAAAAACAAGCACTTAAGAACTTCATGACGCGAAGCTATATTTTATAACAACCCAAGTCAATTAATTTAAAGTAGACTTATTTAGTGTGTTTTAAAAGATCACTCTTCGATAAAGATAACCGCCCACAGTTTCTTTTCTCTAACGGTATGACTTCGTTTTCTTTTAATTTCCACAAAAAAGGTCGGATAATGGTTTCAATTCTTAATTCAGGAATCCCACCTTCTATTTTTTTAAGAGTAGTAAATTTAAACTCCACCCGATGACCGTTGCGAACCCATTTTTTTGAATCAAGATCTAAAATCGGTTTTAAATAATAATCTCCACGTAATCCTTTTCTCATCTGAATAAAAATCTCTCCTGATTCAACAGACCACCTCCCATGAGCTAGGTAAGTCCCACAATCAAAATCCGCACGGATGGCATCATCTCTAGAATAACTCTTTTGGAGGAACAAAAAACTACTGATCAATAGGAGTGTTTTCACATTCAACCAATTCATCAAATCTCCTTTTTACCTTAAACAATGGCTCACTCTCTGCAGTACTTTTTTCTTGAGAGGCAAGGTGTTCAAAAAAATCAGAAGTAAACTCTCTTCTTTTTTTTAAAATCTCAGAGACGAGATTTTTATGAGCCGAAGAAAGCTTACTCTTAAAGTTATTTTTAAATAGACTGATATCTTTTAGCCTTATAGAATTCTTTTTTAACTCTTCTGAGTCACATCCTTGTTGTCTCATCCCTTCAGATCGAAGGTAAAGACAAACTTCAGTCAAAATAAAATCTAATTTTAATTCAACTTCTTTTTTCTGATCCTTAGAAAGTCCCTGAGTCGCCTCACGGATTAAATCAGTATAAAACAGATTGCGCATATTTTTATCTATAGTTAAAGGTAAATCATCCATTTTTTGATATGATTCATTGGTTGCTTCCATTTTTTTTTGCTCTAACATTTTAATTTTCTGTTGAACTTCTGGCGTTTGTTCCTGTTGTTTAAAAAAAAGAATTTCATCAGAAAGTCTTTTTAGATTCTGTTCCTCATTTTCAGATGCACTCTGAAACGCAGCGGATTCGAAATTAATTAAAAGAAAATATAATTCTTCTGAAAAACCATCAATGTATTCATATAAATCATTTAATTTTTTTTCTGCTGCTTTAAGTTTTTTTATCTCATCCAAATGGCAGGATTGCTGAATCAATGATTGAAAGTCTTTCATTTGAAGTTCGAACTCTTCTCCAAAAGCTGAAGGTAGAGAACAGCTTCCAAAAACTACATTTTGAGGTGATCTACATAAAAAACTCCAAAAATCTTCAATAAAATAATCTGAAGTTAACATGACTTGAGAATCAAACTGAGAATTCAATTGCTGCGAAAGATCATACAAACTCACTTTTGAATTTAAACGGATGGTTTTTTCAAAACTGTCTTCATTGAAAGCAACTTCAGAGTGACGAGTCGTCGCAAGTGCACACTTTTTTGATGGATAGTGAAAATCTAAATATTGAGAGGCATATTCTTCTGCCTGCAATGGGACATTTCTTTCTGGATCAACAATCTGAGCCCCTGCAAAACAATGATGAAAAATCGCTCTTACATTCTTTTTTGAAGCAAGCTGGTTCATTTTATCTCGAATGATCTGGTAATCGACCTCTCCATCAGAAGTCGTTAAGCTTTTTCTTCCACCATGATTATTAATAAAAATAAAAACAGAATGAGAAGGATCTTTCTTTAACTGTTGAATCGCACTAATAAGTGACTTTTGTGTCGCAGGCTTAACAGGCTCTGTTTTAAAAGATGTTGATTCAACAGGTCGAGACCACTGCTGTTCATCTCTTTTTTTAGAACTGTCTTGCCGAACGACTTTGGATTTTTTTCCTTTTTGGGAAAATAACAATCCATCTTTTTTGCATAGTTTTTCAAAAATAAATTTAGCTTCAATTTCAAAATAAATAAAATTTTCGTCATCATCTCCACCTCCATTAAAAACAAGACAGTCCTTAGACCAGGAGAGTGGACATAATAATAGAGAGAAAAGAATTAGAAATAATCTCACTCTCTCTTTTCGTCAAAATAAAATATCCAATCAAGGTCAATATATTGGCCTTTTAAAAAGGACGTAACAATAATTGTGAAGAAGAAGAGAACTGACCCACGGCCTGAAACTGCGAATTCAATGCAATGATCCGAATTTGATACAATCCCCATCCTGGAAGAACCTGGGCAGGAATCATCATTTGAGTTCCCTGCAATTGGTTCCGGATAAAATAAGTCTGCCGATGATCATCAGGCTGATTACCGCGAGGCTCACTAAACTGCATATTTGGACGACTAAACTCTACATAGACTGCAGTTGCACCGAAACCTCTCATCTGCTCGGCATCGAACTCAATGATTAAAGGTAGATAGGGATTTATCGTTTGAAACTGATTCATTCCCTGAATGAGTGGAGCACTCACACTCCCCTCACGGGGAGGAAGCGGATCTACAGGAGGAGTGGGCTCTGGAATCACTCCGTCGATTACTGCACGCACAGCTCGATATGCATTCACCTCTCCACCAGAAACCACCTTTCCATTCAAAGAGGCAGCAGGGTCACTGGAACGAATCAGAAGGTCTCTTACTTGAGAAGGTGTCAGCTCTGAGTTTTGTGAAAGTAAAAGTGCTGCAATTCCTGAAACCAATGGAGTTGCCATAGACGTTCCACTTAAATAGCCATAAGTGTTTCCATTTTGAGTAGAGAGAATCTGGTCTCCTGGAGCAGCAACATGCACTGATTCTTTCCCATAATTTGAAAAACTTGCTATTTGTCCATCAGAACGAGTTGCTGCAACGGTAATCACATTCTGCTGAGGCAACGAAGCGGGATAGATTTTCCTTTGATCATTATTTGAAGAATCATTTCCAGCTGCTGCCACAAAAACAATTCCTGCTTGATTCGCTCTTTCTACCGCTTCTTCAAGTGCTCTCGAATACTGTGGACTTCCCCAACTGTTACTCATGATTTTTGCTCCCATTCGAATCGCATAGTCGATTGCTTGAATCGCAGCTGAAGTCTGTCCACTTCCATTTGAACTGAGGAATTTTAAGGCCATGACTTTTACTCCGGGGGCCTGTCCTACACCTCCAACTCCATTCCCCCCCTCTGCTGCAATCGTTCCAGAAACATGAGTTCCATGAAAATGAGGTGAATCATCCGCTTGAGGATCTCCATCATAATGAACAAAGTCATAGCCATGAACATCATCAATAAAACCATTCCCGTCATCGTCTTGCCCATTTCCTGGAATTTCTCGAAGGTTCGTCCATAAATTATTCTTTAAATCCTGATGAGTTAAATCAATTCCAGTATCAATTACTGCAACAACGATATCAGAAGATCCTTTTTGAAGATCCCATGCCAAATTAGACTGAACTGCCTGATGTGCCCACTGTGAAGAAAGCTGAGGATCATTAAACCCAAAAGCATAAACAGGATAGTCTGGCTCAATATACTCAATCTCAGAAGACTGACTCAATGCGGAGATCTGTGAACTTACTTCACTTTCAGTCACAGAGTCTTTCATCTCAACTAAATAGAGCTGAGGACCAATTTGCATTTGAGTTCCGGTGGATCCTGAAAGAAAAACCTTCTGTGAGGTCTTTGACTCATCCTTCACCTTCACTATAAATTGACGGGTCTGAAAATCCTCTTGGGTGTGAGCTTCTTGTTCTGACGAGGAACCACAGCTCACAATCAAACCACTTAAGACTAAAAATAGAACATGAAAAAAAAGGTGAAGAGAAAAACTCTCCGAACTGTGCCGTTCCATGGCAACCTCCATACTTCTGTGGTTCGGATTCAAATTTCTGCACTGAAACTCAGGTATTATTTTGAGCAACAGGACTTTCCATGAAATCTGGCTAAAACCCCTTCCTCTAGATATGGGGTTTCAGCTCAAAAAGCATATCGAGAGAACGAAAGGATTGTCAAATCTCCTTCGATTTTTAAGTTTTTCTTGTGATTCCGGCTTTTTTGTTTGAACTTGTGAAAATGAAAAACTTTCTTTTGGTTCTGATTTGGAATTTTTTGATCTGTTTTCAGATACATGCAAGCGATGGACCCGGATTTTTTATTGAGCCTTACGCAGGGCTCGAGTTTGGAAATCTTAGTCAGACCAATGGAGGCACCGCTGGTAACCTCACCTCCTCTCTTTCCATTATGGGTCTGGGACTCAAAACAGGGGTACAAATTCAAAACTACTTCGGAGCCATTGGAATAGGATTCTCTCCTCTCGGGGGGACGCTGTCAGATCAAGTGAATGCAAGTGATATTAGCGCTCATCACCTCTCTATTGGACTTGTCGGAGGTGGAACTCTCCCATGGTTTCCACTTGAACTTTGGCTTGGTCTTTATTTTTATGACCAAATTCTTGTTGAATTAGATAATAGCGGAAACACAAAATATACAGGTTTAGGGTATCAGTTTGGAGTCGGTTATTTAATTGATATGAATTGGGGTTGGGTTGAAGGGATTAAACCTTTTTTTCAAGTCACCCACCACAGCTACGATAATGTAATTCAAAACAATGAATCCTTAGACCTTCCTGTAAATTTAGGAGGAAGCACCACCGGTATTCTTTCAACGACGAACATCATGGTGGGAGTCTCTGTTCCCATTACTTTTTACCGAGTCCTTCATTAAAACCAATATTTGAAAGAAAGTCCTAAACTCGTTATCCGAAAAGAAGGTCGACTTCCAGTTCCACTACTTAAATCTGTATCTGCACGCGAAATAAAGAAGAAACTAAAGTCTGCTCCCAAACTTAAGTTTTGAGAGAAAAAATAATCATAAACAACCAAAGGACCATACATCACGGAAGAATAGGACACTTTAGCTCCACTTACATCAAATGAACTTTGAAGTAACCCTAAACGAGCTCCGACTCTCAACTGAGGACTAAAATGATAAGAAGATTGGATCATTCCTCCTAACCAAGATTCTTTACCTGTAAATCCTTGACTTTGAATTTCAGGTCGAGAATAAAACAAAACTGCTCCCATCGAGACCTGCTCCAAAAACTGATAGTTAAATTCTCCAAAACCATGAAGCCGGGTTTCTCCATCCGTAGGAAAAAAAGTTCCTATTCCAAAACCAATACTACTATCCACAGGGTCCAAATCAGGATCTTTAGGAAGAGATTCCCCAAAAGCAACTGGAAGAAAAAATAAGAAAAATAAAATCCTCAGCATTCTTTGATTGTAAGGTTTTTTACTAGAAGTCAAAGAATAATAAAATGACGTTAACGCAAACTAGAAAGTAAACTCTTGACTTCATTCATTAAAAAGCAAACAGATGCACTCTGCGTTTTTTCAGATAAAAATGCAATTTTAAGTGGATTGATAACAGCATTTTTATCTCCTTGTCGGTAAGAATAGAGATCATGGCCTTCTTTTTTTAACTTTTGGACCAAATGAGAAGGGAGTACCCCTGCTCCCACTTTTCCTTGAATAAAACGTGCAACCCCTTGTACATCCATTACCTGCGCTTTAATCTGAAGCTTTGGATGTTTCCAATCCAACATTTCTTTAAACCAAAGCTTCAAAAGAGGGTAATTCTTTTGATAAGCAACGAAGTCTATTTTTTCAAAATAATCTTTACAATACTGGACAGGACCAAAGGTTTTGAGTTTTTCTCTGTGAATACACAAAACAAGCTTCTCTTTAAAAACCTCTTCAACTTCTATCCCTGGGCTCATTCGATAATCATCAATAAAAGCAAAATCAATTTCTCCATGAAGAAGCATTTCATCTAAAACAGAAGCAAAATCAAATGTAATTTGATATCTCAGCTCTGGATGCTTTTGATGAATTACTCCCAAAAGAGGAATCACGATATTCACTCCAAACTCGACGGGCATTCCAATTCGCACCTTTCCCTTCATTTCATCATGACTATGAAAGTTTTGAAGAGCATGCTCTAAAGAATCAAACTGTTCTTTACAAACTTCATACAATTCGATTGCTTTCTCTGTGGGATAAAGTTTTTGTGAAATTCGATCAAAAAGAGAAATCCCAAGAGCCCCCTCTAAAACCTTCATATGCTGGCTTATACCCGACTGCGTCAAATGAAGTTCTTCTGCCGCCAAGGTCATGCTTTTTAAACGAAAAACAGCCTCAAAAATACGAAGCTGATTTAAATTAATCCGATCGATGAACATCCTGTTTCAACTATCAAGAAATCAATAAGAATGATAGGCTCATCGCGATGAATGATTACAAAAGACGTGTCGAGCGAGCCAATGTGAAACGACGTCTCAAAGGCGTCTACCTGCGTTGTGATGTTCTGAATAAAAAAGAAATTCGAGTATTGAACATTTCCGAATACGGACTCGGAGTCGCTACAGCCGAAGTCAATACGATTCCTGATTCTAAAAAAATATTAGACGCAAAAATTGTGATTGGGATCACCCCCATTTCGGTTAAAATCGCAATGGTTCGAACCACACCGGAGATCACTGGTTTTGAAATCATTGATCCCCCTGCGCTTGTTACTGCAGCAATTCGGAAGTTTTTTGAAGCAGAAATACTCGGAGCTTCAATGAGAGCCATAGGATCAGTAGATCCTGATGCGACTAACACCACTATTTCATTCAGTGATCAAAAAACTACGAAGCTTGTTGCTCAAATCAAAGAAGGAGAGATTTATCATCTCTCTATTGCTGCATTCGGGATCCATTTTGAATGGGACCACATTCACCCGATTCATATTGTTCAAAATGAACGAAAACTAAAAGTAAAAAACTACCAAAGAAAAGCATTAGTAGAAATGGTGAGGAACTTAACCTACCCAAACCTTAAGATTGTTTCTGAAATAGAAAGAATTTTACTCACGGAGTAAATCTCATGTTTGAAACAAAATCACGAGTTCGATATGTTGAAACAGATCAAATGGGAGTTGCTCACCATTCTGTTTACCTCTACTGGTTTGAAATCGGAAGAACAGAGCTTCTTAAATCGATTGGTTACAATTACGCATTACTTGAAAAAAATGGACTTTTACTTCCAGTCTTACATGTAGAAATCCGGTACTTTAGATCGTTATTTTATGACGAAGAAATTTCTATTCGAGTCAGAATTTTAAAGATCAAAAAATTTAAAATCGAATTTGAATACACTTTATTAAAAGAAAATGGCGAAACCGCAGCGATAGGCACAACCACTCTTGGAATCGTAGACTCTGACTTTAAACCTAAAGAAATAGAAAAAAATTTAATACAAAAATTAAAACAGTTTTTAAAAAAGGAATAAGAAACCTCATGTCTTACTTTTATCTCTCTCAACCGTACAATGGTACAGAATCAGAAAAAAAACACCGTGCCTCAATAGGAGCCCAGATCTGTGGCTCTTTTATCAAAAAAGGAATTCATGTCCTCAGTCCAATTGTACATAATCATGCTTTACTGAAAGAATATCCTCACTTTTCTTTAGAAGAACGAAAAACATTAATTCTCGATTTTGATTTTACACTATTAAAAGCCTCTCAAGGAATGATTGTTCTTCAACTTGAGGGGTGGGAAAACTCTTATGGAGTAAACGCAGAGATAGAGTTTTGTAAAAAACACAATATTCCTATTTATTTTTTAAATTTAGATGAAACCAAAACGTGGCATCCGCCTCTTTAATCACTATTTCTTTTTAAAAAGACGACCCCAAATGGATTCGCATTTTTTAGTTCCATCTGACTCGAAACGAATATCAATACCAAGCGATTCACCTCGAGAAATTTTATGAACAATCCCAGAAACTTCTTTATATATTTCTGATCCTTTACCTTTTGAAATCCAACCACTCTTAATCCATCCTTTGAAAAAGGACTGCATTTTGCGAGTCACAAAAGCAGAATCTAAGTCTTCTAATGTTAACTCATGAGTAATTTTAAATTTTTCTTTTCCAAAGTGCTTTGCTAATACGCCTCCTGAGGATCCGACTACACCCAGAGTCTCTATATCAGTCACACCATAAAATAAGCCCATGACACCCGCAGCACTCACTGCTCCCGCTCCTAAATGAGAAGCCAGTCGCTGCCTTCGTTTTCGAATTGCATTTAGTCGAGCAAGTTTAACAAAAAAAAGTCCGATATCTAGTCGAATACCATCTTGCGTATAACGGTCAATCGTCCCATATTGAGTAATTTTAACTCCGGATTGTTTTTCAACTTGAGCCATTTCATAGGACCGAACAGATCTTTCTAAGCGTTCTGGTAATTGGATAGATCTAAAGCTATTATCACCGTCTTCTCTTTGTATTTCTGTCAGAAGTTTTTTTCTCTGAACTTCTTGGGTCCTTCCAATTTTTTTCTGATAAGATTCATTTATTCTTGCAATAGGATAGAGAAAACGTTCTTGAACCTCTTGAAGACGGTCTTTTTTTTCTTCAAAAAATCCATACCCTCTCTTCCAAGGACAATCCCAATCCGATACCCTTCGGACTATAATTAGCATATCGTCTTCATCAATCATTCCCAAACGATTACGATAAGAAAGTCGATTTTCTATTTTACTTAAATGAACTTTTTTATTTTTAAGCCAATTCTCAGCAAATTTTAAGCCGTCCTTTTTTATTCTTAAGTGAAACTCAAGGTCATTTTTTTTTCGGATATAAGGAGTAAGAGCAGCACTTCGATAATGAGAATACTCTGCACTTCCATCATCTACGTGATTCATTTTAACTTCATCAATCTGGTATTTTAAATGTTCAATTTCTGCTTCCATCCCTGCAATTTTTCCAACATGAAACAAAACATATTTTTCAGTTTCTTCAACATGAGTGGCAAACAGTTTCTGATACTCTGTCTCAAGCTGATCCCAAAGCGCATTCCATTGATATTGTAATTCCAACAAACTCTCCTGTTCGTATTTCATCGCCTCGGTATACTGAGAATAGTTTTCATCAAGGAATGGAGCCAACACCATAAGCGTTTCATCTGAAACAACAGGATAACCTGCCCACAGAGGACCTGAAACCAACATCAAAAATAAAGAAAATACCCGATTCATAAAGGTGCTTATACTAAACAAAACTAAAACAATCAAATATTATGTAACGACTGTCAGTCCCCCGAATTGCCTTAACGTAGATTCAAATTTGAAGTGCAACATACTGGAATGATTAATGGATTACAGTCATTTCGAATTTTCTTTTCTTACAATTGCTTTTGAATCGGTAACTTTGCCTCCATCCACGCCTCAAATGAAGAGAGGTAGGCGGTCTTAAATCCATCTGCTCGAAGCTTACGAGCGACTTCCTCGATCGTTTTTTGGTCATTTTTTGTAGAAACCAAAACAACCTTACGCTGAGTATTGAGTTGATTTTTTAAAACAATCCAAGAATTTGGACTATTTCTTTCTTCTTTTGAAAAAACAACAGATCCAGAAATAATCCCTGTCTCTTTGATCGCTGATTGGGGTCTTAAATCAACTACCTGTGCAAAATGATTCAAAAGCTGCCCATAAACTTCTTTTGGTTTTTCCAATTGCAAAGGAGCCTCAGAAGAAAAACATCCTGAGACCCCCATCATTATCAAAAGAATTAAATTTTTCACTAACCAAGTCTCAATTCAGTCGTACTGACTTCAACTTGTCCTTTATCATCAGACAGACCTAAGCCCACTTGTTCAAAAGCACTCTTTACCTTTGAGCAAGTATCTTCATCATACAAAAGCTCACACGAATGAAGAGTCATTTCTGCTGCATGCTCAAAATCCGAATTCTTTTCTAACCCACTAACAATCGTTTCATAAAAAAGTTTTTCAGATTTCTCGGAACCAATAGCGATATCCACTAGGTACGCTGCATGACTAAAGATGGTAGAGTTTGCATGAACCCAACAAAAGTCATTGTACCGAAAGCAGAAAGAGTCTTCTTTTGCCTTTTCATCCATATGTTTTGGATATGCTCTTTTGTACTGTTTTCCCTCAGCAAAATCGACATAACGAAATTGATTGAGAGTTGGATCTTTCAAATTTCGAAGTCCTTTTTTCTTCAACTCAGGGTCAACAAAAACCTCTCCTCCTAAAATCCAATTGTCACTATTCTCGATTTTCTTCCCAAGGTAATCAGCAAGTGCTTCGTTTAAGGCTCCATGCTCTCCATATCCTAGCAATTGAACCTCAGAATCAATCACTCCATGGGTCATTTCATGACCAGCAACATCGACACTTCGAGTAAGGTCTCCTAAAACCTCACCATCACCATCACCATAAGCCATAAAATTTAGCTTTCGATGCCAAAATGCATTCGGGTAATTTTTCCCCATATGAACCGCAGACTTCAAAACAGAACCCTTTCCGTCATAACTTCTTCGAGCAAACTTTTCTTCGTAAAAAGAAAGAACTTTTCCGGAGTTTTCCTGAGCTCTCTTTACCGACTCATCCTCTTTTCCAGAATGTTTTTTCTTACTGTCATAAGCCACAGGGTAAGATTCCAAATCAATTTTTAACGGAGCTCCAGTTTTTTCATCTACATCTTCTTTTGGCATCACTGACGCGTCCAAAACTTGGTGATGAACTTCCTCCTGAATGAGAGGAATCTGATGAGGGGAAACCCCTAAAATTCTTCCTTCATGAGCATTTACAAGCACATCATAACCGTTCTCAAGCTGTCGCGGAGCTACATTCACTTGATAGACCAACTCACCATAATGATTTTTAAAATCAGGCATAATCTTTAACTCAGGTTGAGTTGCAACCACGCGATCTCCAAGAATAGACCGAGCCAAATGAATTGCCTCCTCAGGAGACAATGTTGGCTGTGTATCACTGCTAAATTGAGCAATTCTTTCAACGACCTGCTCTTTGGTTCGATAACTTCGATGAGTCACCGACGCTCCAACCACTTCAATCCCATCAACCATCGTTTGAAATTTTACGCGGTAGCCATCTCGTCCAAAGTGCTCTTTAACGAGCTTTAATCCAGTATTGGGATGATTTAAAAAAGATTGAACTCCAGAACTTCTAAAAATACGTGCAGCAGAATTACGAATTCGAGACTGAGAATGCCCCATTAAAGATTCCCAAACCATTTGAGAATTTGCTTGAACTTGATTACTTGCTAATACCCCGATGAATAAAACTACCCCTAAGCCCCAGTGTTGCTTCATTTTTCCCCCTCATTTGAAGTCGATCACAAATCGAAACTATTTTTTCACTGTGCAAAGCCTGGGCCAATGATTTCCTAATGCAACACACCTAGTGTTCTAAAAAAGAGAGATAGGAGAGAAGAAGAATGAATAAAATAAATACCTAGAAACAAAATGACCCTGTAAAAATAACCAAAACTTTTTCAGTCCAGATTTTACTTTTTACAGGGTCATTTTGAAACTTTGTCTTATCAGATTAAGATTTTTTCTTTGGTCCTGGAGCTAAAACCATGATCATTTTTCGACCTTCCATTTTAGCTGCTGACTCAACATGTCCAACAGACTCAACATGCTCGGCTAAACGAGCCATTAACTCATGACCCACTTCCGTATTTGTAATCTGCCTTCCACGAAACATCATGGTCACTTTTGCTTTATCCCCAGCCTCTAAAAAACCTTTTACGTTTTTAAACTTATAATCCAGATCATGAGAATCCGTATTAGGCCTCATCTGAACTTCTTTCACTTTGATCGTGACTTGATTTTTCTTAGCTAACTGTTCTTTTTTCTTTTGTTCGTACTTAAACTTACCGTAATCCAGTATTTTACAAACAGGAGGCTTAGAATTTGGAGAAACTTCGACCAAATCAAGGCCTTTATCTTTCGCCATAAAGTAAGCTTTTTTTGTATCAACAATCCCCACCTGATTTCCGACGTCGTCAATCAGTCTAACTTGTGGGACTCTAATTCTTTCATTAATTCGGTGTTTATCGTTCGTTTGGGGTTGAAATCGGCCGCGTTTTCGGCCGCCAGGTGATGGAAATGCCATAGATATTCTGTATGAGTGAGAGTGTTACTCGATCCTTTCTCTTATATAATTGATCTCTCCGAGTTCTAACGACCTTGAGCCGCCTTGTCAAGATCAGCCTGAAGATCATTATAACTAAATTTGTAAGAAATTTCTGATCTTTTATTACACGTATTGACGCATCGGCTTTTTTTCGAGATCGTCCTCCTATGCTAAAAATAGGAAAATACACGATCAGGACCCTGGAAACCGGCTCATTTGCCCTTGACGGGGGGGCAATGTTTGGAATCGTCCCCAAACCTCTCTGGGAAAAGACCAACCCTGCTGACGAAAAAAACCGAATTGATATGAGACTCAGATGCCTATTGATTCAAAAAGAAGCGGATTCTGACGGGCCCGCTGAAAATTTACTGATTGATTGCGGAATGGGGACAAAATGGGCGGATAAGCATTATCAAATGTACAAAATCGATTACTCAAAATGGTCCCTCAGGAGTGAACTCAAAAAGCTGGGGCTCATCGCTGAAGACATCACAGGAGTGATCGCAACCCATCTTCACTTTGACCACGTAGGGGGTCTCACCTACCGTGAGAATCCAACTCATCCAAACTCAGATCTCCTCCCCACCTTTCCCAATGCTCGTCTCTATATACAACAACGCAACTGGGAACTCGCTCATTCTCCATCTGAAAAAGACCGTGCAAGCTACCTTTCAGAAAACTTCCATCTCTATTCAGACAACAGTCTTTGCGGTCGAAAAACCGAACTTCTCCACACGTTCTCCACTGATCCCAGTGGAAAAACTGCATTCAATAGACCAAATTCCAAAGAAGATACTCTTTTTCCAGGAATCAGTGTTGAGGTCAGCCACGGGCATACCCTAGGAATGCAAATCGTTCGAATTTCTGATGGAACGACCTCACTCGTATACGGAGCTGATCTCATTCCAACAGCGACGCATGTTCGGATTCCATTTATTATGGCTTACGATTGCTTTCCAATGTTCATTCTTGAAGAAAAAAAGAAGCTTCTCAATCGAATCGTAGATGAACAAAGCTATCTGTTTTTCGAGCACTGTCCTCGAACAGATGCATGCAAAGTAAAACGAACAGATAAGGGAGACTTTGAAGCCCATTCCTTTATTCAAATCAATGAATTGTCATGATATTGGCGTCAACGATTTGAAGAAAAAAGCCGACAGGATAAAGATGCGTTTTATTTTATTTACCCTCATCACTCTTTCAACGACCAGTTGGGCAAAAGACTCCCTCAACCCTCAAGAAACCAGCGAACTTGAGGCAATAAAAGGGGTTCAATTGAACCAAGCAGCTCGTCACGCGACTGATTTAAGAATTGCACAAAAGAACCAGAATCCAGTCATTCGTACTGTGTTGAGAAATGCTTTTAAATATAATGACCCCGCTTTTGATCTCTTCATTCTTTACAGTCTAGATCCAAAAAAATTAAAAAAAATAAACCAAGATATTTATGAAAAAATTTGGACACGATTTAAAAAAACTGACTTTAAAAAATGGGAACATCTCTTCCCACTCATTGAACAAATTAAATCTTCACGTCCGTCTCTAGACGCTCATGTTCAAGAGACGATCTTAGAAAAAGCAAAAATATACTTTAAACAAAATCCACATTCGGAACAAGGGGCTCATCTTCTTAATTCTCTTAGTCAATTTTCTTCAGATTCTCCTTTAGTCCAACATCAATTAAGTCATTGCATGAACTGGAGTCGGAGTACAATCATCCGAAAACAATGTAAAAAAATGATTATTTCTTATTTTCAAAAAACAAAAATAACAGCACCTCACTTAAAAACCATCCTTATTCAATGGATTCCAAGTACGACAGGAAGACTCCGAGAAGACTTATTGACTGCCATTCACCATAACTGGAATCAATTCTCTCCTACAGAACAAAAAAAAATTCAAAAAAAAATAAAAGATCTTTTATCTAAAAGCAAATTGAGCATAAAAGCACAAACACTTGCTGATCATATTCTTAAAAATCCAAAAGAAAACTCTATTCAGGAGTGCCTACTCCTTTTTAACGAAGACTAGGAAAGAAAAAATGCCATTACTTCCTACCCATCTAAATCAAAAAAATCCAGTCGGATGGAACGACTCGACTTCCGTCTCCCAATATCTCGTTGGTCCATACCAAAACTTCAATTACATCATCTTAGACCAACAAACTCATCAAGCAGCAATAGTCGATCCACAAATTGAAATCGAACCCTTACTCAGCGACCTCAAACAACATAACTATCAACTGAAGCAGATTTGGCTCACCCATACCCACTATGATCATGTGGGAGGACTCCAAAAACTCTACCACCAGTTTAAAGACCTTCAACTCTACCTTCACAGTAAAGAGTATCATCGAATCGAACATCTAAACTTACCTAAAAAAAATAGATTTTTCTTCAACGACAACGAATCTTTTTCTCTAGGACAGCTTGAAATTAAAACCTCTCATACTCCTGGGCACACCGCAGGAGCTCTTTGTTTTCAATGGAAACATAATGATCATCACTTTCTTTTAAGCGGAGATACGTTGTTCTTGGGAAATTGCGGTAGAACAGACCTCCCCACTGGAAATGTGGGTGAACTCTTTAATTCTTTAAGTCGAATAAAAACTTGGAACCCAAACCTCATCGTTCTTTGTGGACACCATTATTCAAATAAAGTGGCGGAATTCCTAGGAAATGAAATTCAAACAAATCCCGCTTTACTTTGTAAAAACGTCGAAGAACTTACTCTCTATCGATTAAAAAGAGATCAACTTAGAAATGACAAATAGAGGAAAAAATGGCACATCCATGAGATGAGACCCGTTCTGTATTCTCTTATCATTCACACCATTTTATGGGGCATTCTTTCTCATAAAGTTTTTTTATCAACACATAGACCAAGAAAAACGGTAACAGCGACGACTTACTGGATAGAAAAAAAACTTTCAACATCAAATCAAAATCGACACGGAAAATTCAAAAAAAAGAAGAAAACAGAAAATAATATTAACCAAAAACAAAAAACAGATTTTTCCGAGAAAAAAATCTCAACATCCCATTTTTCTTACCGTCAACTTCAATTATGGATCACTCAAGCACTCACAAATTCTGTTCCAAAACAGATAAAAGAGAATCAGAAATTAATTGCACAGCTTATTCTTTCACCAGAAGGAAAAATCAAGGAAGTCAGACTCACCCAGCGAAGCGGAAATCAACGCTTTGATCGCTGGGTTCTGAGTCGCCTTCAAAACCTCAATTCAATCCCAATAAAGAATCCCCCGACCGAAGTTCAGATCCCCATTGAATTTGTACGTCATTAAAAAGATCTCGAAGTCCATGAATTTCCATTGCCTTTTTAATTTGCTCAATATGCGGAGTTCCGTTAGTCAACAGCCCGTCATCGTCGTCTCGAAGAATCAATTCCATCAACGCAGCCTTTATACTTTTTGCATTAGAGACCAAAGATGGAAGAACAAGTGCCTCCACTAGAGCATCAGGTTCTCCGACCTCAATAAGAGCTTCCCGAAAATGCCAAACAAACCCCATCCACACTTCACCAGCCTTATGCACTTCGCGTCTCGGATTCTTTTCATACTGGGTTTTGTTATTTGCAGTTCGAATAGGACCTTTATAATCTCGGAAGCTTTCTCCGACTAAAGGCTGCTTCGTCATCAGAATCGCAATCACATCTCCCCATCCTTCACTTAATGCTCCGGATTGAATTCCTCCATAAAGATCATCCACATAATGACCGAACTCATGATAAACAACAGTATCGTATGCGGAATTTGGACACCGAGAAGTGGCTTTAAAGAAATAAAGACCTCCCCACATATACATCGCATTACACTGTCTAAACTCTAAATTTACTTTTGTTTTAATCTTATCATTAAGTTCAATCCCCTGTTTCACTAAGTAATCTCGAACTTGAGTTAAGTGATAATAAGCATTTGTTTTTGCTAACTCAAACTCAGAGATTCCTTCACTCTGTTCTTGATTTGATATTAACTTAAACGCTTCACCTGGAGACAAATCCAAATTAAATACCGGCACCGAATCATTCGTGTCCGTCAAAATTTTAAAATACTTTCCATCTAAAGTCGTTGAAACTTGGGCTCTCTCTTTTATCTTTAATTCAACTTTTCCATCTGAATTCGTATATGACTTCTGAACTAATTGTTCATGCTCATAAGCCTTCACCTCTAGACCATCTAAAGAGCGTGCCTCAAATGCCTCTTTATTCACAATCGGGTCGAAAGGAACAATGTTCCCCACTACCTCAAGTTCTGCATTTTCTTGAGAGTATGAGAAATCTTTCACCCAAACCCGACGAGACTCTTGATCAACCAAAGCCCCTTTGGGTTGATCTTTAAATCCAACTTCAAAAACCGGTCGAGGCTGACCAGACACCAAGCGAATGACAGAGCGTGTATGCTGCACAGGTGTATTTGGTAAGTTCAAAGTTTTTCTTGCAAGTCCGATTGCCTGCTCTTTTGACAAGTTAATCTGATAACCTTGAGGAGGTAAGTCCACTTTTCTATTTTCTAAGAAAACTAAACGAGAAACCCCATCTTTGCCTGTTTTAATCATTGCGTGAATTCCTGCAGACTGGATAGGAATTCCCTTCCAATGTGCTGGAAATTGAAAATACTCTTGAGCTCCTACCAAATCATTTGAAACTCTCTGATGATGACTAGGAGTAGGCTGAATTTCCTTTTGAAAATTCAAATTTCCTTGCCATTGCTTTTCAGCTTGGTGATAAACCCAAGAAGGCAATGCTTCTTCAGAAAGAGAAGGAACCTCAACAGAAACTACTCGACTTTCCGTTTTCATCTCAGACGAAAAATCATCTTCATGTTGATGAGATGACAACATGAGGTTCTGATCCGATTTTTGAGTTTGAACTTTCTTTTCTTGATTTTTAGTTTTTGAAAGAGTTCCGGAAATTTCAGTTCTTTGAGAGAAAGATTCAGTTTTCTTAGAACTCTCCCCAAAAAAATAAACTCCTAAAACAAAGAGAATAAAAGCTAAAAATAAGAATGCCTTAGTTTGACGATTTGAAATAGATGACATTTAACTCCCCCCCAGGAGTCAAAAAAGTAACACTATTCTAGTTCAAAAGTCAAAAATAGATAAAACAAGAGAAATTAATCAAAGATTTAAAATCTCCTTCAACTCGCTCAATTGTCTCTTCAAACGATTTGGTTGATCACTTCTTTCTCGTTCAATTTGCATCTTTAGTGCTTTGGCTGCCTCTAAAACTTGATTCATTGACCTTCTTTTTACGATACGCGCAATTCCACTACTTGGAACGACATAATTGTAGTAAATCATAAGAGTTTCCGAGCCCATGGGCTCAAAATGAACAGAACCTTCGATATGCTTCGAACTTGAAGCTCGTACTTTAGTCCAAGAAATATCGTAGATATGTTTTTTTATATTTCCGGTTACTGTATTTTCAACAGTATAGACCTCATCATCTAAAAAACGAGGAAGATCCATAATGTAAGAAACGTGAGCTTTATTTTTTTGAGGACGAAGAGTGACTTCAGATTTGAGAAGCAGAGGGATAAATTGTTTATGAAAATTAAAATCAGCAAAAACAGCAGCCGCTTCGATTGGATCCGCGTGAACTTTTTGAAAAATCCAAACCTTTGGCCACGGACGTCGTGGAACCTTCTGACTTATAACAACAGCTTCTCCTCGTCTTACCTGATTTTGTTGAAATACATTCAACCAATCCCAGCTTGAACCCTGAGCGCAAACGCTTTGCATTAAAAATAAAATAATGATTGCTTTCACAAATAAACCCCCATAGATAGTTGGACGCAGATCAAAAACTTTTTTACCTTTTTCGTCAATGGGAATCTCATATGAAAACAACCATTCAAACCCCTGAAAAACTATCCTTTCCTCGAATACAGTCTTTGTGGTTCGGACTCAAAATTCCTTTTCTTGCAGGAAGAATCATCGTTAAAGATCGAACACTTCTTCTTCTGAGCTTAATTCCTATTGCGTTAACCATTGCTCTTTATATTTACGTGATTGGAGGAGTTCAAAATTGGGCAACTGCACAAATGTCTGAGTATTATCGCATTTGGGGTTGGGATCCCCAAGGATGGGTCGTCTGGATCGCATCGTTGATTACTCAACTCATTCTCATTATTGTAGGAGCACTCACTTTTGCTTTTACGAGTAGCATTATCGCTTCTCCCTTTAATGATCTTCTCGCAGAAAAAACCGAATCTCGCTCCACTCCCATAATGACTCCTTCAGATCAGAGTGGTTTTAAACATCAAGTTCGACTGATATTTATAGACCTTGCAAAAACAGTTGCGGCAGGTGGTGCTGGAATTCTTGCAATCATTCTTTCCTGGGTTCCCTTTGTGAACTTTGTTGCGTTTGCAATCGCATTTCTACTCATCGCTTTTCAATACGTAAGCTACCCTCAAACGCGAAGAGGGGTTCCACTCAAAAGAGGCGTTCGATTCCTTTGGGATTATTTTTATGTTTGTGTGGGATTTGGAGCAACCGTAACCTTTCTCTTTTCCCTTCCATTTGTTGCAAGCTTTGCACTTCCTATGGCGGTTGTCGGAGGAACCTTACTTGTTGCTCGTGCTCCAGGAAACTCTCAACTTCCACGCTTAAAATAAGAACGAGGCAATCATTGCCTAGTCTTTTATACCTATTGAGTTCTTTTTGTGGACCTCCGATGAGAAATCAAGGAGAGCACTATGAAAGCTTTTGTACCTATAACCATCCTCACTCTTTCTTCGATTTTGATCATTGGATGTGAATTTGGAAATCAAACAGAAACAACTTCTCGTCTTGCATCGTGTAATCTTTTTGCGCCTGCTTTCTATTCTACTGAACAACAATCCTTACAATTTTGCGTTCAAACAGAAAATGGAAATATGGAGTGCTCTCATCGAGATCCATCTATTCTCACTGGGGGAATTTATGATGCGTTAACAAACCCCGTCGTCCTTCAAGTCATCGATTCATCACAAAACCGATATGCACTTTCTCCAAACAATGACCTTTCCCAAGGACAATTCATTTTTGCAGACCCAAGCACTCAAGAAATTTGGGCAGATGCAATTTCTCCTGAACAACCTTTTTTAGCTGACGAACCTCACTGCCTCTACAAATCAACTTTTTCGATCCGTGGAACCACACAGTCCTTTGACGCTCCTGTTGTCATGAATGATTTTGATGTCTGTGGAAATCTAAATATTGAAATCACAATGACAGACGAATTCATAGGCTCGTGTACTCACGCATTAGAACGATTAAAAAAATGCTATCAGGACTCCACTGACTGCTCAGGAATGAACCCAAGCCTTCCGCAAGTTCTGATTGGACCTTATTTAGATGCGAAGGTCATTACCCCCAAAGAAATACCCGACTTAAAAACACTGAGCTATAGAAAAAATTACTCAGGAGATCTTTAGAATCCAGTTGTTTCCTTTCTGACTCCCATGCTAAAAAATGGGAATGCGAGAATCAAATATAGTTGTTTTGGCGACAAGTAATCTAGATAAAGTTAAAGAGTTCAAAGCTCTTTTTAAAGCTCATACACAGTTAAACGTGGCACCCGCAAAAGAGTTTCTACGAAACGCCGACAAACTAAAATATGTCGAAACCTATCATTCTTATGAAGAAAACTCACTTGCTAAGGCAAGAACGATCAATCTGGCTTGTCATTATCCAGCACTTGGAGACGATTCTGGTCTTGAAATACAAGGTCTCGATCAAAAGCCAGGGCCCCTTTCAGCTAGATATGCAATTCCAAAAGCAGGAGAAGGGCAAGATGAAGCAAACGTCCAAAAAGTACTTTCTGAACTGAAAGGAAAAAAAGACGAAGACAGAAAAGCTAAATTTACCGCGTGTCTTTCAGTAGTTATGGAAGGTCTTTCTATTACTGCTCATGGAGAGCTACACGGAACGATTATTGAAGAACCTCGAGGAACGAATGGATTTGGTTATGATCCCATTTTTGTTCCAGAAGGAGAGACACGAACTCTTGCTGAGATGACACAAGATGAAAAAAATAAAATCTCTCATCGAGCTAAAGCGTTTGACCACCTTCTTGAGCTTTTATCTGAAAATAGAATTGAATGGGTGAAACCTTAAAAGAATCCTGAATTCCAAACCGTTCTAAAATAAATCCATTTTAAATGTTCGAGTAAGGTGACCCGAATTCCATACCCACTCTTGTACCAACTATTCGCGCTAAAAGGCTCTTCTGTAACGGAATAAGTGTGAATTTTAAAATCACCATTAGGCTTCAAAATATGATGAAAAACGTACAAGGACCGTCTTAGATGATAACTTGAGGTCACCAACAAGAGATCTTTCCACGACCATTGGGCAGCATATTTTAAAAGCCACTGAGCGTTTTCGACAGTATTTGTACTTTGATTTTCTAAAATTACCCATTCTTGAGTGAGGTGAGATTGAATCCAAGGAGGAATTTGTTTTTCAAAAACACTCCAATCCGCCTGAGGTCCCATCCCTGAAATATAAAGGAGTGGCGGCTTATCAGGAGCTTCAAGGTAGTAGGCCTCCCAAATTTCGGCAGCTTTTGCAATCCTTCCCCGAGCTCCCGCCAAGCACACAATTACGTCCACCTGAGGTTTTTGTCCAGGATGATAGGTATCACCGGTGTCATAAATCATCCCAGCAGTGATCAGCAAAGTAAGTGTGGCCCCTACAGCCACTCCAAAAAGCGTGGTGATCCCTAATAAAAACCATTGAAATGTTTTTCTAAATTTCACTGTAATTTATTTTATAAAAAGGCAATACAATCAATCTCAACAGAAACATTTTTAGGAAGTCGAGCGACCTCTACACATGCTCTTGCAGGAAATGGTTCTGAAAAATATCGACCATAAATCTCGTTCACTTTGGGAAAGTCATCCATTGATTTCAAAAAAATAGTTGTTCGAATGACATGAGAAAATTCAGCTCCCGCAGCTTCCAAAACAGCACTTAGGTTTTTCATTACTTGTTCTGTTTGACTCTCAATAGAGTCCATCACTAATTCACCTGTTTTTGGATTTAAAGGAATTTGACCGGAAACAAAGAGCTGATTTCCGACTCTTCGAGCCTGGCTATAAGGTCCAATCGGGGCTGGAGCATTTTCTGTATAAATAACGGTTGAATTCATTTTTTCTCCTTTGGTTTAGCAAGTTGAACTTCTAATGCCGCAAAAGTTGCAATATTTACAATATCATTCACATCAGACCCTCTCTGAAGAACATGGAAGGGCCTTTTCATTCCAATTAAGATCGGTCCAATGGCAGCAGCATCACCCATTCGTTGAATTAATTTATACGCAATGTTTCCTGATTGTAGGTCTGGAAAAATCAATACATTTGCATTTCCTGGAACCTGATTAAAAGGAAAGCTTTCGTGAGAAATTTCTGGAACAAGTGCAGTATCTGCCTGCATCTCCCCATCAATAATCAAATCAGGACGAAGTTCACGAACCCGTTCAGTCGCTTTTCTCATTCGATCCGCAGCAGGATGATTATTCGACCCAAAGTTTGAAAAAGACAGCATTGCAATTCGCGGTTCTTGGAGCATAAAGTTTTTTGCAAAATCAGCTGTCTGAATTGCAATGACTGCTAAATCTTCCACACTAGGTTCAATGGAAATGGTGGTGTCAGCGAACCAGTAGATCCTTCCCTTTTTAATCACCATATAAATCCCAGCGAGCTGTTCACCTTTTTTAGATCCAATCACTCTTAAACCAGGACGAAGGGTATCAGGATAACTGTGAGCTAAACCACTGATAATTGCATCCCCATGTCCTTGCTCAACCATCATAGACCCAAAATAATTTGGCTGTTTCATATAAGTACGGGCCCGATTAAGAGTAATTCCCTTACGGTGTCTTTTCTCAAAGTAAGCTTGAGAATAAGATTCCCAGTTTTCATTTTGAGACGGCCTAATGATCTTGGCTTCAGAAACTTTAGAAAGTGAGTACTCTTCAATTCTCTGGCGAATGAGCTGTTCGTCTCCTAATAAAATAGGCTCTGCAATTCCTTGATCCATAATGATTTCTGCTGCTCGAAGTATTTTTGGATGCTCTCCTTCAGGAAGAATAAGACGAACAGGAGTTCCGGACTCATTGGATGTCTGTCGAACACGATTTTTAACTCCTCTCATGACTTGAAAAGAAGACCCCAAAAGAGTTTCTAGATGTTCTTTATATTTAGGAATATCAATTTTTCTACGAGCAACTCCTGAATCAATTGCGGCTTGTGCAACAGCAGAAGCAACCCAAAGAAGAGCTCTACGATCAAAAGGTTTTGGAATGAGGTACTCTTTTCCGAATCTAAATTGTTGTCCTCCATATGCTCTGGAAACAGATTCTGGAATCTCTTCTTTTGCAAGTGTCGCCAGTGCATGAACCGCAGCCATTTTCATTTCTTCGTTAATCCCGGTAGCCATGGTATCGAGAGCTCCCCGAAAAATAAAAGGGAATCCAAGAACATTGTTCACCTGGTTTGGGTAATCTGTTCTTCCCGTTGCGATAATTGCATCATCTCGAACTTCCATGACTTCTTCTGGAGAAATTTCTGGATCTGGATTTGCCATTGCAAAAACAATTGGCTTAGAAGCCATTGATTTAACCATTTCTTTGGAGACCATTCCCTTCACAGAACAACCAATAAATGCATCAGCTCCTTTCATCGCTTCTTCTAAAGTTCGCTTTTTTGTAGAAACTGCAAATCGGGCTTTATAAGGATTCATTCCCGCTTCACGCCCTTCGTAAATGACTCCCTTAGAATCAACCATTAAAATATTTTCTTTTCTCACACCCAAACTTAAATACAAACTTGCACAAGCAATTGAAGCTGCCCCTGCTCCTCCAAAAACGACTTTTACTTTTTCAATTTTCTTTTTTGAAACCTCTAGTGCATTTAAAAAGGCTGCTCCACTAATCACAGCTGTCCCATGTTGATCATCATGAAAAACAGGAATATTCAGTTTCTTTTTTAATTCTTCTTCAACGTAAAAACACTCAGGAGCTTTGATGTCTTCGAGATTAATTCCGCCAAAAGTCGGTTCAAGCATCTCACATGCTCGAACAATATCTTCAGGTTCTTTCGCATTGAGCTCAATATCAAAAACATCAATATCAGCGAAATTTTTAAAGAGAATCCCTTTCCCTTCCATCACTGGCTTAGAAGCGTAAGGTCCAATATTTCCTAATCCTAAAACCGCAGATCCATTCGAAACGACAGCAACTAAGTTTCCTCTAGCTGTATATTCATAAACAAGCTCTTCTTTCTCAGCAATCATCCGACAAGGTTCAGCCACTCCAGGAGAATAAGCCAAAGAAAGATCTCTTTGTGTTTCGACGGCCTTTGAGGCAACGACTTCAATTTTTCCTTTTCGACCTTTGGAATGATACTCGAGTGCCTCTTTTTTCATAAAAATGCTCCTAACAGTTTGGTTTTTTGGAAAATAACACTGGAAGAGAGGGTCTCACAATGAAATTCCATCAATTCCAATTCTTTAATGCGACGCATTTAATCAGTTGTATTTATTTTTACGAAGGAAACTCGGTAAATTGGAGAGATCTTTGCAATCTTCTTATAAAAAGGAGTGAGATGAAATGGTCTTTCGACACAAGCTATGGCAATCTTTAAGAAATATGAACAGAACTTTCAGAAAATTAAAAACATATCAACTTCTGGGATTCATCACCCTCTTCTTTGCTCCTCAATGGGTTTATGCTGACTATTATCTCCACTACTGGGAAAACCAACAAGAGCCAAGACACTCCTTGAGAATTATTCCTGAAGTCAGAAGCTACTTTACTTCCTCTAACTTTGATTCAACAAGTCAGGCTACTGAAGTTTCTGGATTGAGCACCCTCAGTCGCGTTCATTTTGAAACAACCATTCGATACGGTCTGAATCCACAATGGTCTCTTTTTGGTCGCCTTGGCCTCGGACTTGTAGGCATTCAATCTACGACCGCGAATCCAACAACGGGTTCAACAACAGAATCGACCTTTGGTCTTACAGACCAAACCATTGGGGTAAACTTTAAAGTGTGGGAAGGAGAAACAGGCATCCGTTTTTCTCTTCAAGCTCAAGCAGATCTCCCTGCATATGACAACGGAAGTTCCAGTACTTCCGGCTCTCCATTTATGGGAGACGGCTCTCTTGATTTAACCGGTGGAGCCTTCCTCTCTATTCCTCTAAAAAAAAATGAAGCTTCAGAATTTTTAATTGATGCAGGTGCTGGTTTTACCTTTCGTTCCGCTGGGTTTTCATCTCATATCCCTTATTCTGCTAAAATTGCGTACCGACCTTTTGTACAGGGCTGGTTATTTGACCTAGGAGTTTTCGGTCACTTTAGTCTCAGTACAGATGGATCTACAGGGGTTGGAGGAAGCTCTGTAGGAAGCGGTGGAAGCTTTACAGTGAATGCGATTAATCCTTCTCTTCTGACAACAAAAGGACAAGTGGGATATCGATTTAAAAATTCATTTGCGATTCATGCCGGGGCTGGAACCGCTCTTTTTGGAACCAATGCCCCAAAAGGAACCTTTTTCAATGCAGGGGTAGAATTCAGACTCGGAGCAAAAAACGATTATGAACGCCCAGGAGAAAAAACACCTCTCGATCATGAATCCTCAAACCGAGGCTTTGTTAAATACGTCCCAGAAGGAAATGTGACGAGAGTAAACGATCGTCTGAATCTCATAAAAATCAATCGTGGAAGTGATCATGGAGTAACAGTAGGTACTGTTTATGATGTTTTTTCAGTTTATTCAGATGGTAGAATTAAAGCTCCTGTAGCCAGAGCAAAAGTCACTTCAACACGTCCTGAAGAAGCTGCACTAAAGATTATTGAATACTTTAAAGAAGTTTGGATCGAAGAAGGTTTTATCGTGAAAAAACCTTTAGAATAATAAGGAGTTCCTAGTGAAACTTAAAACCGCTCTATTGATATTACTATTTTCTCAAAATCTATTCGCAGTGAAGTTTGCAAATCAGTTTGTCGAATTTGAACTTCCTCCAGCATGGACCTGTACCTTGGAAGGAGCCGAGTGGGTTTGCCAAAGTGCAAATAAAACTAAAAAAAGAGACGCAATTATTGTTCTAGCAGCAAAACTCAGAGGAGAGCAAGACTCTCTAGACCAATACTTAGCTTACCTTAAAAAAGAAAAAGCTTATAAAAGCATTCAAGGAAAGCCTGTTAAATCGCAAAAAAAATATTCAAAAACATCAAGTATCAACGCACATGCATGGGTTGATTCTCTTCACCTTGAATCTGAGCTTCCAGGTTTTTACACCCGTTACCTGGCAACCGTAAAAAAAGACATTGCAGTACTTGTAACGTACTCTATCAATAAAAATAAATATCAAACCTACCTTAATGATTTCGAAAATATGGTAAAAACATTAAGAGTCTTTAGAAAAAGCGGAATGGGACTCAATGCGGCCTCTGCAAATTCTAATCTTTTCAAAAACACAAATATTCCAAGTCATATCTCACAAGGAACCGTCTTTCCTGGAATGAGTCCACAAGGTGCAGAAGATGGTTTTGCTACAAAGAAACCCGAAGACGATAGCCTTATTTATCTTATCATTCTCCTTGTGGGATTAATTGGATTTGTTATTTGGAAGAAAAAAAGAAACGGTTAACGAATCCACTCAAAAGAATAGTCTTTTAATTTCTTTTGTTCTTTTTTTGAAGGATGCTTTCCTAACACGTAGATTGCTCTTTCAGAGTGCTTAAAGAGATCTTCCGCAATTTTTTGAATTTGAGATTCTTTAACCGAATGAATTCGTTTCATTACATCTCTCACAGTCAATCGTCGTGTTGAAAAAAGCTCATAATGAGCATTTGAAACCATTTTTGCTTCAACATTATCTTGGCCAAGCAAAATAGTTCCTTCGAGGTTCATTTGTGTATTTTTCAATTGTTGTTTTGAAATTCCATCTCTCATTATTTTCTTTCCAATTATTTCTATCTTTTTTAAAGCTGATCTCACTTGAGCGGACTCACACCCCAAATAAACAGTGAGGTCTCCAGTATCTGGATAAGGAAAATGCATTGAATAAACTGAATAAGCAAGTCCACTTCGTTCTCTAATCTCTTGATACAAAAGAGAACTCATCCCTCCTCCAAACCATAAATTAAATACGGATAACGGAATTCGATCTTTTAAACACCACTCAGGAACAGGGACACTCCATAAAACATGAGCCTGTTCAAACTGTGCATTTTTCCACCACATTCCTTGCTTTTGTGGTGGTGCTTTTTCATAAGTAAATTTTTTTTGTTTTGAAGCTTTTTTTCTTCCCGGCCACTGAAGAGAGGAAAGAGGCTTTAATTTTTTTAATACTTCTTCAAGAGTTAAATCGCCACAAACTGAAACCACCATATTTTCTGGTCGATAGTATTTTTTAAAAAATTTTTTTATTTTGTCTCTATCCATTTTTCGAACATGAGAGGGTTTTCCTAAAATCGGTTTTCCTAATCCTGAATTTCCATAAATTCTTTCAAAAAGATAATCAAAAACTTGCTCTTCAGGCATATCTTCCACCATCGAAATTTCCTGCAAAACAACTTTTCTCTCTTTTTTAAGTTCATCTGCTGGGAAATGAGAATGAAGTAAAATCTCAGATAACACCTTAAACCCTAAGGCAGCGTGTTTTTTTAAAAGCAACACATGAAAACAAGTAGATTCTCTGCTCGTAAAGGCATTTAAGTCTCCCCCCACTCGTTCAATTTCATCTGTAATTTTCTGTGCATCATAAGAGGGAGTTCCTTTAAAAAGCATATGTTCTAAAAAATGAGCCATTCCTGTTTCTTCAGCGGTTTCATATCGAGTTCCCGTTTTCACCCAATACCCAATAGAAACTGCCTGAGAGGGTACTCTTTCCACGAGAACAGTTAATCCATTTCTCAATACTTTTTTTTCAAATTTTTTTCGACTCATTATTCTAATCTAATCCGATCGTCTCAATAAAAAAAGAGCTGTCTTGAAAAAACAAGACAGCTCCCCTTTGTCATTCAAATAAAATACGGAGGAAATAACATGGCTTATCCGTATTTTTTTGAAAACTCACAAAGTCTCTAACAACGACTTTTCTCTAATCAAAAATTGCCGTATCTTTCGACTCTGAATCTGAGACGGATCTAATTCAAAATCTTTTCCCAAGATTCCTTTTAACTGCTCTTTTAATTTTTTCTTCATCTCTAGCCTCGGAATCAACCCCCAATCATTCCAAATGGCCATTTTCTCCGAAAGTAAAGAGAGTGCAAGTGATCTGACCTCATATGGGTATCGATATTTTAAAAATTTCCCGTTTTTTTGATCAAACTCGAAAACAAACTTTTGTGCTTGGTCAAAATAAAGTTCCTCTAATTCTTCAAGAGCAAAAGGTGCTTCTAAGCGGGTTTCATTTAGAAGAGTTAATAATTTTTTCCAATAGTGTTTTTTAAAGCTCACAACATATTGATAAGCTAAATCTGACATTTGATTCATTTCATCTAGACTTAACTCATAGGGTTTATTTTCTGGACCTCTTCCTTTTTTAACAAATGGAAGATCAAGATAAGTATTAAAATGATTTACAAAATTACTCATAGCTTCTTCTGCAATACTTAAATCTCCTAAAAGAGCGCCCTTTAATAATTGAGCGATTCCTCCTACAGCAGAGAATTGCTTTTGAGCTAAATCAAACTGTTTGTCCCTCATTGTATCTTGATGCCACTGTGGATACCGAAAAGATCGCTCCACTTGTAAAGATTTCTCAGAAGCTTTCATCCGAAGCAACCAATCTTCTACCGGAGACAGAACCTGATCCACATCGTCTTCAATATCAATCGATAAGTCATTGAGATTTTTCTTTGGATTTGAAATTACAGAAATCATCCGTTCTGCAAGTTTTTGATGAAGAGACTCAAAGCTTCTTTTAAATCGAAGTGCTGCAGATTCAACAATATTTGAGCCTGCATCATTTCGATTACAATCCATGTATTCTGAAACTTGGCTATCAACACAATAAAGAGGTGTTTTTTGAGGTTTCCATTGATCTCTCTGATACCCCCACAACACCGCTTGTTGATCATAAGAGAAAATATCATCATATTGTTTGATTTGTCCTCCAGACATGGAATCTGAATCAAAGCTCAGGTAATCCATAACTGAACTGGTTAAAAGATGTTCTTTGGGGGATGGGACCTTTGCTTTAGTTAAATATTCTTTAAAAGCAACTAACCTTTCTTGACTTGATTTACTCTCAGCTAGGGAACCTGCAAAATTATGCCGAAGCCCCAAAATGTGACCCATTTCATGTGCAGCTGTGGACCTAACGTAATCTTGAGAAATTCTTAATAGAGTTTCATCACTCACTTCAGAAGAAAGAAGTTCATGAAAATAAGATTTTATGTGCTTTCTCATGTCATGATCACAAAGTGAGTCACTGATTGAAAACTTATTCTCAAGTGGGGTACTCATTTGTCTGAGTAACTTTCGAACTCGCTCTCTTCCACCAAAGGCAAAAGTACTCGTTAAATAAATTTGTGCATGAAGAATTTGACCGCTTCTTGGATCCGGAAGTACATCCGCATATGCTGATCCAGCTCGATCCCATTCGACCCACTGAACAATATTCATCTGAGGATCAGGTGCTCCAACTCGTTGGCCGTCAATTTTTTCTGGTGCTATTCTCACTTCAATTACTTCTCGTTCAAAAGCTCGATTCCAATAAAGTAATCCTTCCTTAATCGAAGACCTGTACTCCACTGGAGTATTTGCACTTAAATAAAAAATAATTTTTCGATCATGAGATAGATTCCAACGACTAATATGAGTGATACTTTCGCCAGAATATTTTTTTAAAAAAGGACTGACTTCAAAATAACCTATTTTTAAAAATCGATCAGTGCCATTGGGTTGTTCAATCGGAATAAAATCTTTCTCAGGAAGGTATGGAGATAGAAAATATCGGATTTCAGATTTTTTTTGAGTATCCTCTGAAATCTTTAATGTCGCATTTTGACGAATCTCTAAGAAATTACCTTTCTTTTTAATTGAAGATAAAAAACTTTGAATGATAGGAAAAGCTTCCTCATCAGAAGAAAAATCATAATCTTGTCCTTCCCGATCACTCAAATACCAACTCTTCTTTTGAGGAACAAATTTCATCCCAGCATTAAAATCAAAAAAGATTTTATCATCTACTTTTTTTATCAGTGGAAAACGAGCTAAAATAAGAGAACTATCAAGAGAGTCTGTAACCACGTGTCCATGAGTTGCCTCTAGAAGAACCAGGTCTTTTCGAGCAAGCGAAAAGGCAACCACACGAGAAGAAAGACCTGAACTCGTTGGTGCCCCCACCTGTGGAATCTCTGAACTAGAAAGAAGAAACTCTTTATTTAAAGCAGACTCACGAATAAAAATAATTCCTTCATCAACACCAAAACTTTGCCCAATTCTTTGTTCAGCTTTTACTATAGGAGAAGGCTGTATTTGAATATGTGTGGAAGACCTTTGCTTCCCTTGCTCACCACAACCACACAAAAACAAAATCACAAAAAATGTAAATCGTTTATATATATTTCTCATCTCAATCCCCCCTATAGAATAGAAAAAAGCTAAGTCATTCTTAATCCTTGGTCTCCGTTTCCTAGCATTTATTACAGAATAGAGTCAAAGAACGAGCTCCCTCTTGAAAAAGAGCGCGCTAAGCATTCGATTTTCATTATCAAAGCAAATTGACTCGAATCGTCGAGTCAGACATGCTATAAAGATTCTTCAACACGTTATGAAAAAAAAGAAAGCCTCCTCTTCTCAAAAATTGCCACGGGCCAAAAAAAGCACCGTTATCCTTGATGCGGAAATTGCAAAAGAAACGCCTAAAAAAGACCTCGTCATCGAAGTTAAAAAACAACAAGAAACTCAGACAGCAATTGAACCCAGTTCACGGGCTATTTCCCCCAATGACCCTTTAAGACAGTACCTCGAAGAAGTGAAAAGACATCCTCTTCTTTCTCCAGAAGAAGAAATTGAATTGGTTCAAAGAATGACAGAAAAAGGGGATATTGAGGCTGCAAAAAGGCTAGTTTCTGCAAATTTAAGATTGGTGGTAAAAATAGCATTTGAGTACCGAAGTGTTTACGCCAATGTCATGGACTTAATTCAAGAAGGAAATATTGGGCTAATGAAAGCCGTTTCAAAATATGATCCCTCCAAAGGAGCCCGTCTTGGATACTACTCCACCTGGTGGATCCGATCTTACATTTTAAAATACCTACTGGATAACTTTAGACTCGTTAAAGTTGGAACAACACAGGCTCAAAAAAAGCTTTTTTATCACTTAATGAGAGAAAAACAACGACTTGAAGCCCAAGGACTTGATGCAGGACCTAAATTACTTGCTCAAAAATTAGATGTAAAAGAATCAGAAGTAGTGGAAATGCAACAACGATTAGGATCAACTGGTGCTGAAATGTCGATTGATACCCCCATTCGCCCTGACTCCTCGTCCACAGCGACTCACGGAGATCTCATTGTTGATGAATCTGCAAATCAAACTGAAGAAAAACTCATTGAAAATGAACTTCTTCATGTACTCACCGAAGAAATCCCTACTTTTAGAGACTCTCTCAACGAAAAAGAAAAAGTTGTTTTAGATGAGAGAATTCTCTCAGAGGACCCCAAGACACTCCAAGAAATCGGAACTCAATACTCTCTCACTCGAGAACGAGTCCGTCAGATTGAGAAAAAAATAATAGACAAACTCCGTATGGTTTTTGAAAAAAAACTAAATTTAAAACCAGATTCACAAGAGGAAAGATAACTATTCAAAATTATTTGGTTTTCATTTTTCTATTAAACTTAAATTATCAGATTTTATAGAATCCTGAGAAAAAACGGATAAGTCTTTGTAAATACATATTATCTTGAAGCTGACTCTTCTAAAAACAGACTTTACTTTTACGATGAAAACATGCTAATTCATGGCGGATCAATCATTGGGTAAATATATACTTTGAGAGTCGAACGTTGGGTTCTTCTCAGAAGAGTCATGATGATAAGGAAGAAAAATGCCGAAAAAAACAGAAGCTAAAGAATTACGACAAAACCTTGCTCAAAAATTTGGAAAAGCTCCAAATGATACTGGATCCCCAGAAGTTCAAATTGCAATTATTACTGAGCGCTTAAATCAGCTCATGCCTCACTTTAAAGAAAACCACAAAGATCATCACTCAAGAAGAGGTCTTCTTAAGCTTGTTGGGCAAAGAAAAAGACTTCTTTCTTACTTGAGAAAGAAAGACGAAAACCGATATGTAAAAATCATCGGTGAATTAGGTCTTCGAAAATAAGTTTTTGAAACTATTTATTACTCATTATCAGCGAGAGAGAATCGTTCTTTCTCGCTCATCTAAAAATCACTCAAAAGAAAAATCTATTCTTTTATGGAGAAATCTATGAATCCACAAAATGTAACGATGGAGCTCGGAGGGAAAACCCTTTCGATTGAAACTGGAAAATACGCAAAACAAGCAGATGGATCTGTCATGGTTAGCTATGGCGACACAAGGGTTTTAGTCACTGCTTGCTCTGCAAAAGAAGCAAAGCCTGGACAATCGTTCTTCCCTTTGACGGTTGAGTACTCAGAAAAGTATTACGCTGCGGGAAAAATTCCAGGAAGCTTCATGAAAAGAGAAGGTCGTCCGAGTAGTGAAGCAACACTTGCTGCACGAATGATCGATCGCCCCATCCGACCACTCTTTCCTGAGGGGTATTTGAATGATACTCAAATCGTAGCAACCGTCATGTCTCTTGATACTGAGTGTGATGTAGAATCTGCTGCTTCTATTGGAGCTGCTGCTGCACTTCACATTTCTGACATTCCATTTAATGGTCCTACTGCAGCTGTTCGAGTAGGACGAATTGATGGGAACTACGTTATTAATCCAACTCATGAACAACTTGAATCGGGAGCATCCGATTTAGAAATTTTTCTCGCAGGAACAGAATCAGCAATCATGATGGTTGAGGGTGGAGCGAAAGAGGTTCCTGAAGAAGAAGTCTTAGGAGCTATTCTTTTTGGTCACGAAGAAATTAAAAAAGTCTGTAAAAAAATTAATGATCTCAGAGAAAAAGCAGGAGTTGCGAAACGAACCATTGAAATTCCACAACTCCCAGCTGAAATCGTTTCTTCTGTAAAAGAAAAAGCACAATCAGGTCTTCAACAAGCCCTTCAGATTCGTGAAAAACAACAACGCTATCAGTCTATTGATGAACTTAAGACAACCGTTCTAGAATCTCTTGTTTCTGAATCTGAAAAAGAAGCAGATCCAACTTCTGCTTCAGAAAAGCAAGCACAAGTAAAAGAAGCCTTTGACGATTTAAAGTACCACACCATGAGACAAATGATTCTCACTCAAGGAACTCGAATCGATGGACGAGATAAAACAACGGTTCGTCCTATTTGGACAGAAGTTGGAATTCTTCCGAAAGCACATGGAAGTTCAGTCTTTACTCGTGGAGAAACTCAGGTCGTTGCTGCTGTTGCTTTGGGTACAGGTGAAGACGAGCAGATCGTTGATAACTTAATTGCAAAAACAATGAATCCATTTATGCTTCACTATAACTTTCCTCCATTCAGTGTGGGTGAATGTGGACGAATGGGTGGAACATCCCGACGTGAAATTGGTCATGGTAAACTTGCAGAAAAAGCAATTTACAATGCATTCCCAAGTCATGACGAATTTCCTTATACAGTAAGAATTGTTTGTGAAACTCTAGAAAGTAACGGTTCTTCCTCAATGGCATCTGTTTGTAGTACCTCAATGGCTTTGATGGATGCAGGAGTTCCTTTTAAAAAGCCTGTCGCTGGGATTGCAATGGGACTCATTAAGGAACAAGACAATGTCGCTATTCTGACCGATATTCTTGGCGATGAAGATCACCTTGGAGATATGGACTTCAAAGTTGCAGGAACTGCTGATGGAATTACTGCAATTCAAATGGATATCAAAATTGAAGGTGTCACCGAAGAAATTATGAGAACGGCTCTGACTCAAGCAAAAGAAGGACGCTCACATATCCTTGGAGAGATGACAAAATCTATTTCTGAAACTCGTACAGAATTAAATGAACAAGCACCTCGAATCACAACACTGTCTATTCCAGTTGATAAAATTGGAATGGTTGTTGGACCTGGTGGAAAAATGATCAAAAGCATTATTGCTGAAACAGGAGCTAAAGCAGACATCGATGACGATGGAACCGTTCGTGTCGCTTCAAATGATAGTGCTGCTTCAAAACGTGCAATCGAAATGATTGAGGGAATCGTAGCGGAAGTCGAACTCAATAAAGTCTACAAAGGAATTGTGAAAAAAGTCGTTGATTTTGGAGCTTTCGTGGGAGTTCTTCCGAATCAAGATGGACTCCTTCATATTTCAGAAATTGCTCATGAACGAGTGAGGTCTGTAGAAGACTACATCAAAGAAGGTGACGAAATTGAAGTAAAAGTCATCGATATTGAAAACGGTGGCAGAATAAAACTATCTCGCAAGGCGCTTCTTGACCCACCTGAAGGAGGAATTCCTCCACGAGGTGGAAGCGGAAAACGACCTCAACCAAGACAATAGTTCTAAAAAAATTTAGAATAGAAAAAAGCCAGAGAATACCTCTGGCTTTTTTTTTACCAATAATATCCAGCTAACAGCATTGCATTTACATTAGTAACATTTTGAGTGGTGCCCTTTAAAGAAAGTGTTGATAGAAAAATTCCCCACTTCACCCCTTCACCCACTTTTAGTTTCCAATAATCACTCAGTCCAAATCCCACTTCCATGCTTTCTAAAGAAAGAGTGATCTCATTGGCCATAGGAGCTAAGCGTAAATAGGCCTCTAAGCGGTGAATGGAATTCACTTGCCATTCGACCGAAGGATATATAGTCATCCCAAAAGTACTGTATCCGACAGAAGAGTCGCTAAAAAGAGTGCTTAGAAAATATCCCTCGCCCGTAATCCCAAAGTCCCAATCCTTAAGACCAAAAGGCAATAAATACCGAAGTTGTCCTCGGGCCATTAAAATGCCACCCGACTGAGGTAATGTCTTTGAAAAAGAGAGTCCTCCAAACTGAACATTTAACCCTAACCAAAGGGTTTCAGGAATAAAAAAATATCGATACCCTGTATCGACAGCAAGTCCTATTTGATTTCCTGAAACATTTGATTGAGTCAGAGAAAAATAAGAAACACCTGTTTGAACCCAAAGGTCATGACGATTCACTCCTAAGCGTTCTTCAATTTCCTCTTGGAGAGTTTCCCATTGATCAGGAGAAACTTCTACTCGAAGGACTTGATCATGCTCTTTTCCTGATCGATCAATCCATATCACCTCAAAATTAAACCTTCTTTTATTTAGAGGGAGAACAAGTACGCTTCCTTCATCTTTATTTTGAATCGGATGAAGCTGTCCTTTTGAGCCCTTATAAAAAAAGACTCCTTTTCTGTTCTCTTTCAAGTGTATTGGAAGCTCAACCGCAAAAGAACGAGACTCTGGTAAATAAGAACTCGTATAAATAGGCACTTTCTTTTTAATCCCTTTTAAAAAAAACTCGGTCTTTTTTTTCTTTCCTTTTAAGAAATGAAGTTGTGCATAAGCGAGTGGAGGAGTTTTGCTTTTTATTTTTTGTTTTTTATTTTCTACTTTAACTTTTGGTTTTTCTGAAAGCGACTGAGGGGTTTTACTTTTTGGTAAAGAAAGGTCTGCTCCCCAGCTGAAGCTATCAAAGAAAAACGAAGTCACTAAAAGATAAGAAAAAACTAATTTCAGAAAAGAAGTACCCACCCCATCATTCTGAAGTAAAAACCGATATAATTCCAGTGATTAGCTGAAAAAGAGGGCTCTATTTCAAAACCCTCTTTCAGTTGTTTTTATTAGTTTTCCTCATAAACCATTTGTAAATCAAGTTGAGGAATTTTTATACTCACTCCTTCAACGTCAAAATCATCCCATGTTGGAGCTTCACTGTTTAAATGAAGAGATCCCCCATGAGCCAAAGCAATGTTCATCGCTTTAGCGAGCTGTCGAAGGGCATCTCTTTTCTTCCCAAAGTCATTCGGATCAGACATAGGAGTGATAAAAGGAACTGCAGCACTTCGATAAAAAACAGTCTTTGGAGCTCCCAGTTCACCTGAGCAAGCAATGACTAAATAAAGACTGACAGCCATCATTGAATCTAACTCATACTCATCACGAATAGATTGAGGGATTTGAGTTTTTTCAAAAACTGCACATCCACCTTGAAAGGATGAAAATGTATAGGTTCCGTAAACCCAATTATAAGGAAACATAGAATTGACGGCGACCGTTTCATCTAAGTTTCGACCAAACCCTAAAGAATCAGAAATATCCTGTGCAGGACCTTCTTGCTTTGGTTCTTCTTTTGGCTGATCTTTTGAAGAGACCGAAATTTTACTCAAAAGAGCTGATTTATCTGCCGCAAAAACAGACATTGAAGAGCATAGAGAAAAAATAACTAAAACTGATGGACGTACAAAATACTTCATTTGAATCCCCCCCAAGGGCTCAGTAACAGAGCATTAGAGTATAATATTAGACCCAAACAAAATTTTCAATAAAAAAAACAGGGGGTTACAAATGACACATATGCGTCATCGCAAAGAATTGAAATCTAAAGACTTAACCTCTTTTAAGAAAGTGAAAATATTCCTCTTCAATATCGTCAAACTCAAGTTCTCCTGGACATTCTGCACAGGTTTCAGCATTCACATCATATCCAGGAACAGATAACTCTTGAACGGTCTTTAAAATCTGGATTTCATCTCCGGTCTCTGAACACACAAAAGGAAGATAAATGGACTCAACAGTTCCATTACAAGTAAATCCCTTTACATCATTGATTTGTTGAACAATCGCAAATGAACACTCTTTGAGCGTCAACGTTTTACCTGCAGAAGTAAGTTTAGAAAAATATTGAATCCAGTTTCGAATTCCCACGGAGTTAATTCTCTTCACCTCTCCACAGTACAAAATAATATTCCCATCGGGAGTTCCTAACGCCTCTTGAAAATTTGTCGAATCATCAATTTTTTCATCGAGATGTATTTCTGTGTTTCCATTTGAATCCGGTCTTTTTTCCATACCTTGATTTTAGGGAGGAAAAAAAGATTCGTAAAGCTTAATTGTTCAAAGAAGAGGTAGCTTCAAGATTTAGAATCAAAAGACTGATATCATCATCCAGCTCTTTTGTATCAGCTTCAATATGAGTTAATGTTTCATCCATTACATATTGACAAACCTCTGACGCAGAAACATCCAGACTTCGACGCCCCGTTCTAAAAAGCCGTTGAACATCTCTTTTTGAAAGAGGTTTCCCTTCAGAGTTCTCACATTCGATCAGTCCATCCGTGTAAAACATTAAATAATCACCTGCTCCCAATTCAATTTCAGCAGGAGGCTCATCGGTAAATCCAAACTTAGCAGTACCCAATGAATCGATTTTTCCATCAACAATCGACTTTACTTTCTGAGAACCTGGATTCAATAACATCGGAGGTCGATGCCCAGCATTATAAAAGGAAAACTTTTTAGTAGAAAGATCCAAAACTCCAATGAGAAGAGTCATTGAAGCCTCATCACTTGCAGCACTTTTTACTGCAAGATGTAGTTGATGAACAATTTCTCCCAAATCAGGTTGAAGATCTGGATTTTTTTTCAATTGATTCATTACAATCTTAAAGACGCTATGAGTCGCAGCTGTCACCATCGCAGCAGGAGCACCATGTCCGGTCACGTCTGCAATCGCAATCACAACAGAGTTTTTTACTTTTTCGTAATACCACCAATCTCCTGCACATTCAGATGCGGGTTTATAAAGCCCTGAAATTTGAATTCCATCTTGAAGGTAATCTTCACTTGGAAAATAACGAGACTGAACCGTTTGAGCAGTCTCCAGCTCTTTTTCCATTCGAGCTTTAATAGCGGTCTCTTCCATTAAAGATTCTATTTTTTCAGACATGACATTAAATGAACTCCCTAACATTGCAATCTCATCACGTCCGAGATGATCAATATCAAGTTGTGAGGTGAAATCCCCTGAAGCCACTCTTTGAGTTGCATCTGAAAGCTCCATTAACCCTTCAGTAATTTTTCTGGCAAACAAAAAAGTCAATCCAAGACCCAACGCAAGAATTGAAAGTCCAAGAGCGATCGTTCGAGTAATTAAATCATCAGCAGCTTTAAAAGCGACACTCTTAGGCATCAAACCAGCAACCACAAGCTCGCTATTATGAAAAAAATGATACCCTAAAATGTATTCAGCAGTTTGATCCTTCCAGTCCTGAACTCCTGTTTCAAACTTAAAAAGACCTCTGAGTTTTTCTATGTCAATTTTACTGCTTTTTTCAGACTTCTGTAGAAGCTGGTGTTTTGAATCAAACAAGTAACCATTGAGAGAATCTATAGATTCCATCATTTTTGCATCTAGACGAACTTGAGCTCGATACACGACTGGTGTTCCATCAAAGTTAAGTGCAAGATTCGTCATCTCAATAACTGAAAACGATTGATAGCCAACACTATAATTCCCGTCTTTGTACGTTTCTGTACTCCATCCGTGAGGAAGAATAACTTTTTGATTTTTAATATCAATATAAGGAGTCCATTCAATTTGAACAATTCCATATTGCTTACTTAACTTTTGCTGTGTTTCATCATTAATACTTTTACTTTTTCTTTTTAAAGACGAAACGTGACGCAATGCGAGATCTATTTGGTTAAATTGTTTTTCTAATTTATTTGCAATGGATTGAACTGTATTTAAATTATAGTCGTATACGTAAGAAATCTTATCCTCATATATAATTTCATTACCAAAATAAGAATAAATCACCAAACTCGCCGCAAGCGAACCAAACAACAAGCCGATCATTTTAAAGCGAATAGGAATGTACCAACGCTTAGTAGAGAAGAATCTCACATCAAACCTTTCGGAATAATGAAGATCCTTCTTAATTGTATTTAAAAAAAACCGAAAAGAATTCAAATGAAGGAAACTTCGGTAATTCAGAAGCCCGCTATGACGCATGGCTTCCTTGAAAAAACACTTTCTGTCTTACTTGTGATTATAGGAATCATTGGGATTCGAATTATTCTCGATGGTCCACTCTGGAAATCTCTTGTCGAATCAGATTTTGAATCTAAAACAGCAGGGACAGTGACACTTATGCGTGGTTGGGGACGGATTCGATCTCAAGGAAGTTCAATTTGGCATGACATGAGTAACGGAACAAAAGAAGTAGGAATCGGAGATACAATCTTTACCGGTCAAAATTCACAAATCAAACTTGCGATTCGTGGAGGAAATGACATTACCCTTCTTCCCAACTCTGTGGTTGTCGTCAAACTACCTGAACAAACTCAAAAGTCTGAATTCGACCTCACACAAATGTTTAATCAAATCGTAAGAAGAAACGTTCCTGCACCTTCAATTGATATTAGAAAAGGAAAAGTAGAAGTGGTTCTTCAATCCAAAAAACAAGTTCCTCTTCAAGTGAATGGAAAAAAATATCAAATTAAAGCAAAGAACCAACAAACACGCGTTGAAATTAAAGTCAGCCCTCAAACCAAAAATGTGGTTATTGATTCTCCACAAGGAGTTCCTTTTGAACTCAAAGAAAGTAAAAAACAAGTTATTACTACAACAAGACAAGTCGAAGCTCTTGTCACAAATTCAATTAAGATTCCTCAATTTGCGATTCCATCGCTCAACAAAGAAAACGAAAAACCAAGTGAGTTTATTCCTGCTCCTGAAGAATCGATAGGTCGAGAGCAAATTCTTTTGAAAATCAAAAAAATAGAAGACCCTGAAATTTTCAAAGAAGAAGTAACGGATTTTGATGAAGAACTTGACGAAAAAAATGTAGAACCTGTTATTAAAAAAGAACCAAAGAAAGAAGTGAAAGAAACTAAACCTAAAGAAAGAACGATAAAAAAAGAAATTCCAAAAAAAGTTCTGAAGAAAAGAATAATTAAACCCGCAGGACCTACATTAGTCAAACCGCTGGATCAACAACAAGTGACTCAAAACTCACAACTCATTTTTTCTTGGTTACAAACATCTGATCAGGAAGAATTTGATTTTGTAATCGCAAGAGACCCTAAATTCCAAAAACGAGTCAAAAGTTTTCACCTCAAAATCAACGCCTATGTTTGGAATGTCAAACAACGGCCGGGGACCTATTATTGGACTGTCCGAAGTCGAAATGAACAAAAAAAGAGTTATTTTTCTCAGCCAAGACGCATTATCGTAAAACCTGACTCTAAAAACAAGCGAACAAAAACGACAAAATAACATAAATACTTGATATTATTAAATTAAAAAATGTGTCATTCCTGACTGCTTTTGTCATGTCAGTAATAAGTAGAAGTGTCCGGTAGGTTTCTTAAGGCAAATGTCCGGTTTGTAGATAAAGAGCTAATTCCCCCTAGGGGGAATGG
>PBMP01000025.1 GCA_002722705.1 Pseudobdellovibrionaceae bacterium
ATTTTGTGTAAAAAACATCATACCCGAACTCTTCAACTTAATTTTCTTAGATCTATCTTATATTTACAGATAATCTCTTACCTATGTCTCCTTAATCCACATCTCAGTTTCAATAGAAAACAACAATAAAAGTCTATTCAATTGTCTAAAAAATAGCCAATTCCCCTCGGGTTCTCTTTATTTTACTATTCATATCAATAACTTAGTAAGTACTTTTTGGCATAAGACTTGAAGTCTTTAGTGAGAGTGGAGAGAGAATTTATGAAAACTTTACTTTTTAGCCTTTTATTGATGTCTGGAAGTGCATATGCGGTCGAATCTTCTGCGCCTGCTGTCTGTAGTGATTTTCCATCGGCTGAGCCTTGTGTAGAACTAAAAGAAGTTCATCAAGAGATTGATCGAGTGGATAGTCGAATCACCCATCTTAAAAATAAAATTAAAAACCGAAAAAATCTGGCAAGCCTTTTAGGCCGAAAGAATATGATCGATCTTAAATCATCAAGAATGAGCCAAATCGAGTCGTTAGAAGAAAAACGAGATGAGCTTGAAATCCGAGCTTACTTTTTAGAAATGGCCATTTTGGCAAGTGAAAAATTTTATGCAGCTGCTCAGAGTCTCAAAAAACAGAAAAAATCAAGAACTCTCGTTTCTCAAGAAGAAGTGGTTTATGCTTCGGCGAAAGCTCAAGCTGCTCATTAAAATTTAATTGTCTTTTGGGGGAAGAGGGTTAGATTGGTGGAATGGAATCACAAAAACAAGCACCAATAAAAACCTCTTTTACAGAACTTTTTAATATTGACTACCCTATTGTATCTGCACCTATGTTTTTAGTCAGTAGTACTTCCCTGGTAAAGGCCACTGGAGATGCAGGTGGACTTGGAACTTTTCCAGCACTGAATTATCGACCTATTTCCGAATTTAAAAAAGCACTTGAAACATTAAAATCCCACTCCGCTCCTTTTGGAGTAAATTTAATCGTACAAAAATCCAATAAATTTGTAGAAGAGCAACTTGATCTTTGTCTTGAATATGAAGTTCCTCTTATTATTACTTCTTTAGGAAGCCCTAAAAATGCAATTGAAAGAGCACAAAAAAATGGTGGAAAAACAAAGGTATTTTGCGATGTGATCTCCCTCACCTACGCTCAAAAAGTTACAGACTTAGGCTGTGATGGGCTCATTGCGGTAGCGAGTGGAGCTGGTGGCCATGCAGGAGATCAAAGCGCGTTTGCACTCATTCCAACATTAAAAGAAAAGCTTCACTTACCTGTTCTTGCAGCAGGAAGTATTGTCAATGGAACAGGAATGCTGGGAGCATTTGGACTAGGTGCAGATGGAATCTATATGGGAACACGGTTTATTGCCTCTGAAGAAGCAAAAGTCGATCAACACTATAAAGATGCTATTGTTCAAGCTCAAGCAACTGATATTGTAAACACCGATCGAGTAGATGGATTCCCTGGAAATTTTATTAAAAATTCAGCTTTGGATCGTCTGGGAATCGAAGAGCCTTTGTTAGAAACGATGGCTAAAAAAATACCTCCCGTAAAAAGAAGTCTTTCTATGTTACGAGCAGCTCGATCTCTTCTCGGTAGTCCAGAAGGAAAAGCGTCTTATAAAACAGTTTTTTCTGCAGGACATGGAGTGGAGTTAATTAATAAAATCGAATCTGTAGATGAGATCATTCAATCAACAGTAAAAGAATATCGGTCTCTTAAAGAAAACCTTCCCTCTTAAGCCACTTTTTTAAATTCGGTTTTTTCTTGATCAAAGACGACCTCAACCTCTTCAGCTCTCGGACCTCGTGGAGATTCCGAATTTACTTTGAATCGGACGACTTGACCAAGATGAAGCTGTCGGAAAGGTGAATTTTTTTGAGGAGCTTGATCTATAATATTTCTTGCATTCACATAGAGTGGTTTTTTTTGCCCTAAGACATGTAGAAGTCCCCAGCCTTTTGAAGGATCAAATAAAATGACTTTACCTAGACGACTTTCCTCTACTCCTGATTTTTTTGAAACCTGCTGAATGAGCCGATCATTTGCAATAAAGGGAAAACGTTTTCTTACAAATTCAATTAATTCATCTACATCAAAAGGTTTTTTATAAAAAAGCACACTGCGGTCATCCGGGTCTACTTGCCCACTCATCGCAATTACTGGAAGAAAAATATCTAAATTTAGAAGTTCTTGAATTAATTCATTTCCACTCATTTCTGGAAGCATGATATCAGTAAGGAGTAGGTCTATTTTTTTTTCACCTAGAATCTCTAATGCTTCTTTACAGTGATGGGAAACTTCTACGGCGAATCCAGCTCCCACAAAGGAGTCTTTAAGAACTTGAGTCAGTTCAACTTCGTCGTCATTAATGAGAATGGATATAGGTTCTTTATGAAACATACGTACGACCTTTGATTATCTGATTATTTTACCACACTTTTAGCTTTTAAATCTATAGTCTAATCATTCCAGTATGTTGCACTTCAGTTTTGGATTTACGTTTGAATCTGTTACTTTTTAAATAATACAGTGCATTATCTATGGCCTTTTGCTATCTAACTTCTATCGTAGTGTTCAAAACGAACAACGATCTTAATCATGATCTCTCATAATTCTATTGTCATAGAATGAGATTGGATAAGGACAGCAACATATGGTTTCACAAAAACTGCCATTTACGGTATTTCAATACACTTGCCATCTTGAATTTCTGCAAGATTCCTATCATTTTATACACGAAAAAGACGGCCAATTTTCATATGAAAAAATTGCCCAATTAGGCGCATTCAAATCTCGAACAGAGGTAAGAAATTTAATTAAAGGCCTAAAGACGGCTGAAAAGTCGCACCTATGTAAATTTGCGGTGGTTTTAAATTTAGAAGAACAAGAAAAAGAATACCTCATTGCTTTGAGTCAATTATCTCAATCAGTTGATTATCAATCTGCTTTCACTTTTTTTGAGAAGCTCAATAAAATTAGAAAACAAAATACTTCTGAAAATCCATTTAAAGAAATTGAAATTGCGACTTCAGTGCTTCATATGACTCTTTTGAGTGTTTTTGATATGAAATCAGCTCCCTCGTGCCCAAAGAAAATCGCAAAACTCTTAAAAAATAGATATAATTCATCTGAAATTCAAAATGCAATAGAAGAACTTCGTGCCCTTCGTTTTATAAAATGGAGTGACTCTTTATTAAAATGGGTTGGGTGTCAAAAACATATTAAAAAGTACGATTTTAGTTCAAATATTTACTTAAAAAACTTTCATGAAAAAAGTATGGAAGTTGCGCTAGACTCTCTTCAAAACGAAACAACAAGTGAACGATACTTGGTCGGTGCGAGTTTTGCGATTAATCAAAAGATATTACCTAGAGTAATTCAGAAAATGAATTCTTTTTTAGAGAATCTGATGCAACTAGAAAACGTACTAGGTCATTCTGACACCGTAATTCAAGTTAATCAACAGATGATCAAAATGACTATTAATGAAACAGGACTTGGACCAAGTGGTCTGAGTGAGATTTCAAATTCAAATACATTGTAATTGTTCAATCTAATTTTGAATAATTTAAAATTTGAAAGGAAATTTAGAAATGAAAATTTCTATCTATATACTCACTGCACTTCTTAGCTTTTCTCAAATTTCATTTGCAGAAGAACCTCAACCCACTCAGGAAGGTGGAATTCAAGGAGGAGGAGGAAAAGGACAAGCTGTTGAATTTGCATACTGGCATGAAAAATACTCCAAGTATGCTAGAAATCTAAAAAGATTTTTTGAAGAACATAGAACAGATCTTCAAAAAATCTTTCCAGAATTAAATATTGATGACCTTGTTAAAACACTAGAGAATCTAAAATTGAAAATGGATGACCGTCAATTGGTTGATCGATATGGAGTAAGTGATCGAACATGCCTTAATTTTAGAGAATACAATTTAATTGAATGCAATATTAATAAACTGAATGAAATTTCTAATCCAGTTGTTCATATTATATTACTTATCCATGAAGTATTTGGACTCTTAGAAATTGAGGAGAGTCTTCCAGAAGATATTGAAGATATCGACGGTTATCGTTATTCAAAAAAGTTTTTACCATTTATCGCTGAAACAAAAACAATTGAATATAAGTTTGTAATTAATCCTTTGTCTTTAAGAAAACAATTTGGACTCGTTATTGATTCTAACTGGAGGCGAAAAAAACATTCAGATATTCTATCAAAAAATTGTCTAGTCAAGCACTTAAGAACAAATTATCCATCTGAATATTGGGACAAAATAATTTCTACTTTAGGAGAAAAAGGGTATCAATTCTATGATGTTCATTTGTCACAACCAGGAGAATATTCAACCACAGACGTAGAATATGGATTCGATATATCAATCGATGTTATGTTTGAATTCCATTCAAGAAATATTCATTCCATGTATCGATCAACTTCGGTAAGTATGGACTACGAATTTTCTAATAACATTCCTAAAGATAGAGTTTTTCTCTTTCATAGATTTAGACGTCACCGTTTCGTCGACTTTGACTACGACTCATCTAAAGACCGTGACTTTATGGATAAAGGTATTAAATCTAAAAGAGCAGAAAGGATAGACAAAAGAGATCTAAACTGGGCATTAAGAAAAATTCCTAGATGCTTAGTTTCAGGAAGCAATGTATTTCATTAAAACTCTATTTTTAAAATAAAAAATGATTGAGTAGGAGTAAATCCTACTCAATCATCTCTAGAGAGTCTTTTCGTAGAAATTCTTCTCGGATTGCGTGTTATTTTTACCTTACCCCCGAAAAAAATAGTCATTTTTAGGACGATTGACAGATTGCATAATCTATTGATACTTTTTTGAGCGGAGGGTTTTATGGGGTTTATATGGGGATTCATTGTTTGGGGAGTTTTGTCTTCTTATGGCAGTCTCACGCCACAAGGAGCTCAAAATAGTCTCGTTGGTGACTACTTGTTGCGATACAAAAACGAAAAATTAAAATCGATTCACTTTAGTGTTTTAAAAAACGGAGGCATTTTAGTGAAAAAATGGCCTTCGAGAGAACAGAATTCTTCTAAAGGAAGACTTGTTTGGGTTCGTTCTTTTAGTCGAACAAATCAACATGGAACTCCTGTCGCAAATATTGTTCTTTCTTCTGAAAACGGATTGACGACTGAGGACTTTCAGGTTCGAGTTGTATTTTCAAAAAAAGAAGATCAGTTAATTCCACAACTTGCAGATGTACTTCAAACGAAAACTTCAGGAGACGATGTTAAAAATATACTGATTCCCCAGAGTTCGGTGCGTCTTTATCGAAAAAAACCAAAAACCAACCGCCTCATTGCATTAGATCAACTTTTCGGTGTGAAAAGAGTCATCGCAAGTCCCTAAGGAAAGAGCGGGTCTTGATTGAGATATCCGTCTGTTCGACCGTGTGAACGTTGTCTGAGCTCTTCTCTGATTCTAAACGCGTATAAGTTACCACTTCCGGAGAGGACGTAGATGCGATGGTTTTTAGGATCCCAGGTAAGTCCCGCTGTAAATCCACTTCCATAGCCCACATTCCATCGATAAACGAGTTTTCCAGTACTTTGATCTAAGCCATAGAGGTATTGGAAAGAAGAACCAAAAAAGAGATGTTTTGGAGTAGCGATAACTTCAGTGGGAGTTCCTCGATCCAGTTCAAATTTCCAAAGTACTTTTCCTTTGATTTTATCCAGACAATAAAGGTGGCCATCTGTCGAAGGAAAGAAAATCCGATTTCCACTGATTTGAACAGCACGAGCACCTCCTGCATTGAACCTCCAAAGAGTACTCCCGCTCTTACGATTCAGAGCATAAAGAGCTCCATCATATGATGAAACGTAAAGGATTCCATTTTCATAAACAGGTGAAGCATCTACATCTGTGAATTTTCGTCCTTGATGGATTTTTTTCTCCCACTTGAGTGCTCCCTCCTCAAGAGAAAGGACCACCAAGTATCCATCACTGAGTCCAGTAATCACATCATTTCCTAATACCAATGGAGCTGCCGCCCCACGAATAGTCGCCGTAGAGATATTTTGTCTCTTATAGTGCCAAATCCACTCCCCACTTCCTGCATCTAGAGCATAGACGGCATCATGTGCCGTTGTAAAAAGAACTCGACCTTGAGAAACGGTGGGGCGGGAAACTGTGACATTTCGGAGTTCATAACGCCACTGAACTCGACCTGTTTCTGCGTTCACGCTATAAAAAAAGCCGTCTCCTCCTCCAAAGTATACAGAACGACCAAAAACAGCAACTGGACTCACTACTCCACCAGGAATAGGCAAAATCCAACGGGTTTGGTTAATTTTGGGATACAGGGAGACAAGACCACTGCCTTGAGTTCCAAAAATAAGGGTATTTTCAAAAAGAGCAGAAGAAGAATATTCATTTCCATGATCTCCTGCATTTCTAAGGCCATGAGTTTGAATCGTCCACTCTCGGATTAAAACCTTTGGATCGTTCTTCGCCTCGGAATGAATATTTCTTCCAGAGCAACTCATTAAAAGAAGTAAGGAGATCACTCCCGTTGCTTTAAAGCATTTTTTTAGCTGTTTTTGCAGGAGTGACATATTGAGAGTCCTTCAGTTCATTGATGATACGATCATAGACGGTTTTTGCTTCATTCGTGTTGCCTAATTTTGCTTGAACTCTACCGATTCCCATCAGCACTTCACCAAGAGCTTCCTGACTGCCTGCATTAAGGGCTTCGCGATAAATTTCTAAGGCAGATTTGAATTGAGACTGATTTTCTAAAAGAGTTCCCTGTCCTAAAAGAGCTGAAGTTCGATCTAAGGCCTGAGTTGCATTTTTCTCTGCTTTTTTAAACCACGTTTGAGCTTCTACTTCATCTTGGTGGTTAAAATAGAGCTCTGCCAAGGCCATTGCTGCCAAAAAAGCAGAGGGCGTTGCTGGATGGGTTTCAACGACCTTTTCTAAGGCTGGGATTGATTTTGGATAAGTTTTTTTGACATCGAGTTTTTTATATTCAAATGGAACTTGAAATTTCTTTCCCTTTTTATCCTGATTCCCATCAGCTCGAGCTTTATTTTGCTCTTGAGATAAAAGGGTTTGAGCGTTGAAGAAGGATTGTCGCGCTACCTCGAGTGATTTCTCCCGAGTTTGACTATAAATCCCAAAACCAACCAAAAGAAGAAGTACGGCTACGCCGACTCCAATTACCAATTTTGGTTGTTTGGCCCACTTTTCAAAAAATTGGGTCATCATTTTTAAAAACTCGTCAGGTCGACGAATGGATTTTCTAAATTGCTTTTGTGATCGAATTGAAATGGACATACCCTTTTTTAGAAAACAATCAAGGGCTTGTCAAAAGGAAAGGGTGAGTTAAACTCTTAAGAGTATGGGGGAATGATGAATAGTATACTGAAAAAATACGTTATTATCTTTTTAAGCCTGTTTCTTTTGAATACAGGGGTCCAAGCAAGAGAACTTCAAGGGAGAATTGGGGTCGGTTACAACTCAGAATTTTCAAATACAGCGGCTACAGGAGGAGTTCCTGGCGTGAGTATTAAATATGGACTCACAAGAGACTTTGGGATTGCAGGGATTTTTGGAATGTCAACAGCAGACCCTGCAAATACTGTTGGAGCACTTAAGTTTTTTCTCAACTTCTTTTATGAAACAAACTTGAATTTTTATTTGATGTTTGCAGGAGGATTGGTCACCGCAAATAACACCACCGCTGCCGAATTCCTTTCAGGTCCAGGTGTTGAGTTTTTTATTCCAGGTCTAGAAAGTGTTGGCTTCTCATTTGAAACAGGTATCGGACTTACGAATCTTTCCGGTTCTTTTGCAATTCGCACGTTGGGCGTTTCCATTTTAAATGCGGGGGTTCATTTTTATTTCTAATTTTCTGTTTATCTTTATTTCTCTTTTTTGTTTTCAGGTCACTTTCGCAGAAGGTTTTGGGGAGGATGGTTTAATCGAAGAACAAACCCAAAGCCCAGTTGCACAACCCGAAGCGGAGGATTTCTCAGGAACTCCCTATACTGAGTATGGAGAATTTAATGAAGATGAAGAAGAAGCTGAAAATGCTCTTTTTTATCAGCATGGACGCTTTTTTGGAGTCAGTGCCGGCTTTGGATTTGAGGGAGTTTCAGGGAACAGAGGACTTCTTTATCAAGGTGGCTTCCCTCTCATTGATGTCAGACTTCATGCTTGGTTTAACTTTAACCTCGCATTTCAAATTCAACTCAATACGGCTTCACACTCTTATTTAAGTACGACAAGTAGTACCATTGATGTTTCTATTTTTTACCTCGGCGCAGATCTAAAATATTATGTTGATGTGCGAAATCTTTCAGCTGCGCTGACTTTTGCAAATCCATATTTTCTTGTAGGGGTTGGTAGTTTTTCTAAAACAGAAACCGAACAAAATAACTCCAATACCGATGCAGTAGATGAAGATTCTTCATTTGGATTTTCATTTGGGGGAGGATTTGAATTTCCAATCGTTCATAGAAAATCTTATGTGAATATTGAAGCCAAAGGAAAAGTGGTCAGTTTCAAAGATTCTAGCTCGACAAGTTTTTCAGAACGAGGAATCGCGGACCTTTCTGGAATTTTTTGGACAGCAACCATTTCAGTTTTATTTACCTGGTAGCTCTTTTCTTATCTCCTCTGAAATTCATTCGGATAGGAGATCCCATATATCCCCATCTCTCTCTCATTGCGTTAGAGAGATGCCTTCGAACACTGAAATGAACTTTTTTAGGGTCATTGACATGAAAGGTAAACGTTGGTGGGAAACGGCCACTTTGATGACAGAAATAGAATTTTGCGTTTTTAGGGTTATGGATTGCTGTTTCTTTTCTTACCCATTCAGAAAATTCATGAGTAGGGATTTTTACTTCTCTTTGCTTTAAAATCTCAGAGATAAGTCCTCCTAAATCCTTTAAACCTTTATGTCGTAAAGCAGACGCAAACATTAAAGGCGCATAATTTAAATATCCCATCGATTTACGAACCAGTTCTGCAGCATCTTCTTTTGAAAAGTCTGGATTTTTAGTCTGCAAATCCCATTTATTCACCATTAAAATAACAGAGCATCCAGCATCTTCAATGAGTCCTCCGATTTTCTCATCTTGATCAGTCACCCCTTCTTTTCCGTCAATAACAAGAATTGCAAGGTGGGCTCGTTCTAAGGCTTTTTTGGTTTGAACCACACTCAGTACCTCAACACCACGATCTGTCTTGCTTTTTCTTCTGATTCCAGCAGTGTCTACTAAAATCATTTTTTGTCCTTCAAGTTCAATTTCTGAGTCAATAGAGTCAATTGTTGTTCCAGCAAGTTGACTTGTGATCATTCTGTTTTGACCCAGAAGTGCATTGATAAGCGTACTTTTTCCAACATTTGGACGGCCGACAATTGCGATTCTTGGAATAAATTCTTTAAAGGTTTCGATTTCTTCTGAAGAATCGTCCTTCATCAAACCTTCAGGAAATAAATCCACAATGGCTTCCTGGAGATCTACAATTCCTGTTCCATGTTCTGCAGAGATGGGAAAAACCCGGTCAACACCTAAAGAAAAGAAATCCATCATTCGGCTTTCATGGTTTTCAACGTCAACTTTATTTGCAATACAGAAAACAGGAATTTTCTCAGAAAGTCCTTTTTTTCTGACTTCTGTTGAAATTTCCATATCTAATGGAGTGACTCCTGTTTGAGAATCCATTAACCATAAAACAAGATCTGCTTGAGAAAGAGCAAACTCTACTTGTTTTCTGATTTCTTCATCTAAAATGTCACCACCGATTCCACCGGTATCCATTAAAGCGTATTCATAAAATTTTCCGTTTACAAGCCATTGCGCATGTTCTTCTAATAAGTCTCTCGTTACACCAGGTAAGTTATGAACAAGCGCTCTTTTTCGGCCAAAAAGACGATTAAAAAGAGTACTTTTTCCAACATTTGGACGGCCAATAATAACTATTTTTTTTAATTGTAGAGAAGAATTCATAATACATATCCCATTTCTCTGAGCGCTTTTTTATTTTTAGTCCATTGAGGAAGGACTTTGACTTTTAAGTCGAGATAAACTCTTCTTTCTAAGAATTTTTCAAGTTGTTTTCTTGAGTCTGATCCGATCATTCTAATCTTAGAGCCACCTTTACCTACAACCATTCCTTTTTGAGATTCTCTTTCAACGTGAATATGAGCTTCAATCAAAACAGGATTTTGATTTTCTTTCATTTTCTCAATAGAAACGGCACATGAATAAGGAATTTCCTGACCCAGATGAAGATAGAGTTGCTCTCGAATCTTTTCACCTACAAAAAATCGGACAGGTCGATCTGAGAGTTCGTCTTCAGGGTAAAGAAAGGGACCTTCTTTGAGGTGCCTCCACGTCTCTGTCATCAGTTTTTCAACTTGGGATCCATGCTTTGCAGAAATCTCGAAAGAAGAAACTACTTTTACTTCTTGTCCTTCTAGAGCCATCAATAGACTTTGCTGAAATTCCTGTTGTTGTTCACGATTTTTTTTGTAGTCCATCGTATCTATTTTATTGAAAAGAACAATCACTGGTTTTTTCATTTGAGAGAGAATTTCAATCACTGGGGATTCATAGGAAAGTCCACTTGCGGGGTCAACAAGATACCAAATCAGATCGGAGTCATGGTGAATTGCTTCTTTTGCTTCTTTCACCATAAATTCATTAAATCCGCCTATTTTTGCACGGTGAATACCAGGAGTATCAGTAAAGACCATCTGTCCAACTCTGTCTGTATATACTCCACGAACGCGTTCTCGAGTTGTTTGTGCTTTAGGAGTGACTATTGAAAGGGCTGTTCCTAAAATTTTATTCATCAGTGTAGATTTACCTGAGTTAGGACGACCCGCTAGAGCAACCATTCCGGATTTTTTCATCATAAAACCTCTTCTGATGATTCATTCATATGAAGCAAAGCCATTTTTGCGGCATTTTGCTCAGCTTGTTTTTTAGAGGATCCTTCAGCTTCTGCGAGTTTTTCTTCTTCTTTTCTGACTTCTACATGAAAAGTCATCGAATGATCAGGGCCGGAAGATCGAATTAAATGGTAGGTTGGAGTAATTTTCCATTTTGCCTGTAGCAGTTCTTGAAGTTGGGTTTTGTAATCAATGAAAGAAGATTCTAAGTCTTCTTCCTCTAGAAAAGGTGAAAAAAGCCGTTCGACTACTGAATAGGTTTTTGAAAAACCTCCATCCAAATAAATAGCTGCAATTAAAGCTTCAAAAGAACAAGAGAGAATCGATGCTTTTTCATGACCTTGAGATTGCTGCTCTCCTTTTCCTAAGAGTAAACAGTGTTGAACTCCTAAAGATCGTGCGATGGCAGCTAAGCTTGCTTCGCATACAGCAGCAGCTCGGAGTTTAGAGAGAAAACCTTCACTAGAATCTTGATATTTTTCTAAAAGAAGATCGGAAATTACAAGGTCAAGAACTGCGTCACCTAAAAATTCAAGTCGCTCATTATTCCTTTGAGAAAGAGGAAGATGTTGAAGGTATTCATGTCCATAAGAAGTGTGGCTCAATGCTTGAAAAAAAAGAGATTCATCGATAAATTTATACCCAAGCTGTTGTTGAAGTAATTCTGTGGCTTCAGTTTGTTTCACAAATATCCTGTCCTCATGAAGGTTAAAAAAGTTTTCCTTATGCTTCTATCATGCTGCGCGTTATCTGTCTAGTGCACTCAAGTATTAAAAAAACACTTAACCTCTTGTTTTTAATAAATTTTAATTATTTAATTCAAAAAGAACAAATCAAAGGGGGATTATGAGATTTATATTTTCGATCGGACTGGCTTTATTCTCAACGCTTGCGCAGAGTGAGACGATCTCTTTTTTTCATACGAATGATCTCCATACTCATTTTAGACCTGCAGTGACTCGTCCACATTGGGGAGGAATTGCTCGTTTAAAGACACTCCTTGATGAGAGAAGGGCTCAGGTTGATCGCTCTCTTCTTTTTGATGGAGGAGATTGGTCTGAGGGGCAAGTTTATTTCATTCCAGAAGCTGGACGTCCATCGATTCAGATGTTGAGTGATCTAGGATATGATGCTGCAGTAGTGGGAAATCATGACTGGTTAAATGGTCCAGAAGCTTTGTTGGATCTTTTAGAAAATGCTTCTTCTTCAACTTCGTTTTTAGGGGCAAATGTCGATCTTTCAAAATCGGAGTTCAAAAAGAGATTTAAAAAAACGGTCCTCCCTTATCAAATCTTTACTCTTGGAAAATTTAAAATTGGAGTTTTTGGTCTTCTTACTTACGAAGTCATTTATGATGACTACTTTAGACCCGTTAAAATCACTTCACCGATTGAAACAGCAAAAAAAATGGTAGAAGAATTATCTTCTCAAGTTGATTTTATCGTCGGAATTTCTCATAATCAAACTTTTGTAAATCATCAGATTTTAGAAAAAATTCCTGAAATTAATCTCATTATTGGTGGTCATGATCATCAAGCTTATCCTGAACCAATTATTGTTCGACATGGAGATCAGGTCTCATGGCTAGTGGAAGCAGGAAAATGGGGCGAAAGACTAGGAGAAGTTCAATTATCAATTGAAAATAATAAACTTCAATTAAAGGAGTGGTTTCTTCATCCTGTTCACCCAGGAATTGTAGAAGATCAAAAAATTTTAGAATATGTAGAAAAAATAGAAAAACAAATAGAAAAGATAAAAGGCCCTTGGTTTCATAAAGTTCATGCTCATTCTAAAGTTGAAATCAAACGAGAAGGGCATGAATCTCCGATAGGAAACTTAGTGACTGATGCGTTTAGGTTAGAAACACAATCAGATGTAGCTTTAGACCAAGTTGGATTTATTTATGGAGAACTTCCAAAAGGAGCTCTTTCGAGTGCTCATTTTTTTAATGCGCTTCCCGGCATATATCAGCATGATAAAAAAAGAACGTGGGAGGTTTATCGATTTTTAATGAGAGGTTCTGATTTAAATTGGATTTTCCACCTATTTCACTCCACCCCAGCTCTTTTAAATCGTGGGATTTTAAGTTTTTCAGGAGTTAAAGTACAACTTTCTAAAAATTTTACCTCCCTCCTGAATTTATTTAAAAATTTTGCAGAAGGTTTTTTTACCCCTATTCAACTTTTTTTAAAAAACCCCATCGAAAAAATTTTGATTGGAGAAAAACCGATTAATTCATACCAATACTATCAAGTTGCTGCCAGCGAGGGGATACTTCAAAGTCTTCGGTTTTTGGAACGAATTTTACCTGGAGGAATTCCTTTAAAAAACCTTCAGTCAACTAGGAGAGAATCTTGGGAAATTTTACAAAATTATATAGAAAAAAAGAAAATAATTACCCATAAAGATCTTCATTTAGGGACACATTTCGTTCTTCCAAACCAAGATTTGGCAATCTATTCAAGTGGAATTGAACAAATCACAAATAAAAACGAAATTCTTTTAAAAATCACTATTTTTAATCATGGAAAAAAGAGATCAAACCCACAAGAAATTATTATTTCCAACTTGAATTTTTTCCAACAGACCCTTTCAATTCCAATAATTTCCCCTTATGAAGAACGGGTTCTAAATGTACTTATTCCAAAAAATAGAATTCATCCGCTTTTCCCAATCAAAATTATCCTTCCCAAAAATAAGTCAGAGGTCTATACCGCCAATCAAGAAGTCAATTATTGGCCAGAAAGATTTTGATTATGAAAAAAACGAATCATCCTCCTGTGGAATATTCAGAATACTTGCAACTTGATAAGATCTTAACTGCTCAAAAGCGTTTAAGTTTGAATACAGAGCAACCTGCGCATGATGAAAGTCTTTTTATCATCATCCACCAAGTCTACGAACTTTGGTTTAAAGAAATTTTGATTGAATTAAAATCAATTATAAAAATCCTTTCACAAGAATATGTTCTCGAAACTCAAATGTATATCGTTGTAAATCGGATGAAGAGAATTCTTGAAATTCAACGAATACTTATTCAACAAATTAAAGTTTTAGAGACAATGACCCCTTTAGATTTTTTAGAATTTAGAGATTTGATATCCCCTGCAAGTGGGTTTCAAAGCGCTCAATTCAGAGAAATTGAAAACCGATTAGGTCTTTCTAGAGGCTCAAGAGCAAAATTAAATGAAACCTCTTATGAAACACTTCTTCATCCTGAAGAAAGAGACAAAATACTTGATTCAGAGAATTCTCCCAGTCTACTTTTTTCTCTTGAGAAATGGTTGGAAAGAAATCCCTTCGTTTACAGAAACGATTTTCAGTTCGCACAAGAGTATCAAAAGGTTGCTTTAGAAGGAATTGACAGAGACCGAAAAATCGTTTCTGTAAACAGTCGACTCAGTGACTCTGAAAAGAAAAAAGAACTTTTAAAAATTGAGGTAATCAAAAAAAATATTGAATCTCTTTCATCAAAAGAAGTTTACGATCAATCAAAAGAACTTCATCAACGTAAAATGAGTTATGAAGCAACATTAGGTGCTCTATTTATCTCAATTTATGATGATTATAGTATTAATCACCTCCCTCATAAATTAATCATACAATTAGTAGAGTTAGATGAATCAATGACGACTTGGAGATATCGTCATGCTTTATTAGCTCTTCGAATGATTGGTCAACGGATTGGAACCGGAGGAACTAGCGGATATGACTATCTGAGAATGACATTAGAAAAACATAAGGTATTTCAAGATTTAGCAACACTTTCGACTTATTTAATTCCTCGAATCGAACGGCCTCTGTTACCACAATCACTCGAATCAGATATGGGATTTAGAAAGTCTTTTTTATGAATTCAAAACATTATTCTCACTTTTTAAAGAATGCAAAAGAACAAAACAGACTCTATTTTACTGCTCATAGCCATCAATTCTGGCCTGATGTCACTCGAGATGCAGTCATTGAATGTTGGGAAGATGCCTCAAAATTTGTTGATGATAAATGGAAAAAAATCTTTAGTGAAGTGATTCAAGAAGCTCAAAACTGGGTAAAAAAACATCTTTCTCTGCAAGATTCTAATCAAGTTGTTTTCGGTCAAAACACACATGAACTTGTATATCGATTATTGTCCGGATTGAACTGGAACAGGCCTCTTCGAGTGCTTACAACTGATTCTGAGTTTCATAGTTTTAATCGGCAAGCGAAAAGGTTATCCGAAGTTTTTTCCATCTCTTTCGACTGCATTCCCCAAGAACCTTTTGAAACTTTAGAAAAACGTCTTTTAAACGCTATTGAACAACATTCTTATGATGCTTGTTACTTAAGTCACGTTTTCTACAATAGCGGAAAAATTTTACCCTGGGAATTTGTAGCTCAACATTTTACAAAACGTTTTCCAAACGCTCCCTTTATTCTCGATGGTTATCACAGTTTTTTTGCAATCCCGATTGATCTCTCAGACCTTGGGAACCTCATTTACTTTACGGCAGGAGGATATAAGTACGCTCAATCAGGAGAAGGAGTCTGTTTTTTAACAGTCCCTCAGGTTTCAACATTAAACCCCACTCAAACTGGATGGATGGCTGGAATCAACGAACTTGAAGGAGCTCCTCAATCTCAGGTTTCTTTTTCAAAAGATGCCAGTCGTTTTTTGGGTTCAACTTTTGACCCCACGAGTTTATACCGGTTTCGATCAGTAATGAAACTCTTTCATGAAAACCAATGGACAATCGAAAAGATCGATCATTATATCCGTTCATTGCAAAAAGAATTCATCACCCTCCTCCCTCAATCAGGCACTTTCTCAAGAGAAACCCTTCTTTCTGATCAACTCTCTAAAATAGGTCACTTTTTTAGTTTTTATTGTTCAGACCCTAAAAAAACAGATGTATGGCTACGCAGTAAGGGAATTATCGGAGATTATCGAGGGGAGATTTTTCGAATTGGATTTGCCCCTTATCACACAGACAAGGACATTCAGGAGTTTTTTGACCGTTTGATCTTGCACTAAAACAGTCTCTAAAACCCCCTATAGAAGTATAGTACTTCCTTATTCCTTGACGAGAGAGAAATTGTAAGAGAGAGATCGTATTACGCAATGTGGCAAAGTTTTTGATTTGAAACCTAGCTTTCTGATCAAATTTTAACTTTTTATAATTTATTCCTGTGGTGGACTATGACCAAAAATAAAATAAACTCAATTTTCATCTCTATTTTATGTGTGTTTACAATTTCTCTCGCCTCCTGTGAAAGAGAAAAAGAAAAACCTATAAATCCTTTAACTCTAGATACAAAGATATCAACTCATCCTGGTGGAAATTTAACATGTGCAATTGTTGGAAGCAGTCGGAAGCTCTCTTGCTGGGGACAGTTTCAATATAATTTAACTGCAGCAACTCCAGAAGGTTATAGTCCAGGGCCCGCAGGTGTTGTTAAAAGCACTCCTTTTTTTCTCACCGATGAAACAGGAAAAGAAGTCACCGATGTTCGAGACGTATCTATAATGCCTCAAGCAATTTGTGCGATTCTCATTGATGGACAAATGCGATGTTGGGGGGGGATGGCTCTTGGAGATACTGAAGCCCTTGGAGTCACCTTGGTGTTAGGATTGGCCACTGGAGAAGTAATTCCCATTCCTCCTTTGGCTGAAATTACTCATATAGCGGGTGCGTACAACTCTCTTTGTGTAGCAGGCAAGTCAATTTCGGATGAATCTTTTGCAGACACCCTTATTTGCTGGGGGAATGGTGGGAACTTTGGACTGAATGGATATGGCGATGGAACTCTTAGCGACCAAAATTCAAGTACTTTATCTGATGCAATCGAAAATCATCCAAACGGAGTTCCTCTTCCCGAAGGAGGTATTATTTCTTTAAAAGGTGGAGGCCAACATTTTTGCGCTATTCTCAGTAGCACGAGTCATGAGGCAGGAAATGCCATTTGTTGGGGAGTTGGTTCCTCCGGTCAACTAGGTTATCCAAACATCTATAAAAATAACATCGTTGCTTTTAGAATGGTTGGATATACAAACACTCCTAAAGATGTTGGATTTATCGAATTTAACGGAAGATTAGTAAAAGAAATCTATCCTTCTGATGACATCACTTGTGCTCTGGTAACTGTTCCAGAAAATGATCTTCTCTCAAGTGGTGTGAGATGTTGGGGAGATGCCTTGGGATCAAAAATTTCAGGATACTCTCTTGAAGAACTTCAAGAATTTGCAAAACCAGAGAATTTTGCAGACCTGGTTATCGCAGATACTCCTGCTGGTCAATTTCTAGAACAAGCAAGGGCTATTTTAGCTCCTCTCCCATATGATGTAACTTTAGGCTTTTACAAAGATATGGATCCATTACTATTCAACTCATTAAAAAAGAAAAATGACACGAATTCTATTTCAAACAGTTTGACTTCAAGTACAGATGACTTGACTGAAAAGAAAAAGAATTTAGATTTATTAATCCATGCCAAACTAAATGCCGGAAGAAGAGCTCTTGGTAAAACAAGCTATCTTCTTAATAATATTAGTGAAGCAGAATCTATTATTGGTCTTAAAGCTCGACAACTCGGAGTAGGAGATCACCATGCGTGCGCTCTTATGGATCCGGCTCCCACCCCAAATTCAATCTATATTTACTCTTCAGTTCGTTGTTGGGGCAGAAATGACTTAGGATTTATCAATGAACAACTCACTTTTGGAAGATTTCGTTCAGACTATGAAGGTCAAAACTTTATTGGTTCAGAAGAAGTCTCCATTGCCGATGCTTTAGACATTCCTTATCCAAACTATGAAGGTCAACTGATAAATGGACTTTCACCTATTTTTGATGAGATTCATGCAATTACAGTGGGACAGCAACACAGTTGTGTTGTCGTCTATCCGGATGTTGAAGCCTACAGTAATGATTTTGGGAGTGAAGATGGCTGGGCATCTGACCCAAAGGATAATGAAAGAGGAATCAAATGCTGGGGACGTGGTGACCACGGAGAATTAGGTTACGGAGATAATGCGATTCGTCCGGATATGAAAGATGATTTTGTCATGTATTATACCGCTCCGAAAAAATAAAAAAACCACTTTAGAAAACTTCTATGACGGGAACAGATAAATAGAGACGATCGTCTCTATTTATCTGTTTTTTTTAGATTTTTTTTTTATTTTTCACTGATGATTTACCTCTGTTGTTATGATATGTCTTAGTGCATCATGCGCATTCTCTTCCCTACACTTCTCATTCTTAGCTCGCTGTCTGGCTTTGCTTACCAGAGTTCTTTTATTAAAGAAAAAAGAGAGTGGTCCTATAAACTAAACCTTTTCGTTAAAAGTTTTCCTTTTCATTCATTTTTCTTCAAAACATTCTTTCAACACTTTAACGACTCCCTAGAAAATGGACCAATTGAGGTTTGTTCTCTTAACCGAGTTCAATTTAAAAAAAGGAAGAAAGAAAGACACCTTAAAAAAAGCCGAAAGCATTACTGTAAACTCGCTGAAGAGCGTTCTATCCAAGCTTCTGAAGATGTCATCCAACGAATGAGAGAAGTTCAGTTTGATTTCAATCAACTTTTAAAAGGGAATCGTTTTACCACTGCTTTATTTACCCACCAACTTCATCAAATGAGCAATAAGATCAAAGAGTTTGATGAAGTTTTTGAAAAAAGAATTAAAAGAAGTGAGAAAAATCTAGACTTATGTAGCAGTTTGCTTACGGTCCGTTCTCGAGTTCGTTGCTATTCTCGATTTGGAAAAAAAATAGAAAAATTTAACGTTCAAAATTGGATTGATAAAATATTTATCGAAACTTTTCATCAAAACAACCTTGTTCGTTTTCTCTATTTTCCACTGTGCGGTTATCATGGAACACTTCGAAATCGAATGATTGACTGTAAAAAACAAAATGGAGAATCAGCAGAATGGCAGGCTGAAGACGGTTCTTCTTGGAGCCTTATTTCTTCTTCAGGTTTAGGTGATACTGTTTGGATTGAATTAGATAGCTATGTTTTATGGTTTTTTGGAAAAAAGGATCTCTCCTGTGAAACCGCTGATGATTTTTTCGGATTTCAATCAGATTCTGTTCATTTTTCTACTCCTTCAGAACAACGTTTAAAGACACACTTTATTCTTCCTCTGTTAAAAACACCTCAAGAGATCATTGCTTCTCAAGTTTGTTATTCGGAGATTCAATGATTTTAAAACCCTCTCATCTTAAAAAGACATCAAGAATCTTTGTCGGAATGTCAGGAGGCGTAGATTCTTCTGTCGTTGCCGCTTTATTAAAAGACCAAGGATATCAAGTTGTTGGGCTTTTCATGAAAAACTGGGATGAAACAGATGAAAACGGAGTTTGTTCAAGTCAAAAAGACTATGAAGATGTTGCAAAGGTTTGTGATCATATTGGAATTCCATACTACTCTGTTAACTTTGTAGAAGAATACCAACAACAGGTCTTCGATCATTTTTTAACTGATTACGAACAAGGATTTACTCCGAATCCAGATATTCTCTGTAATCGTGAAATTAAATTTAATGTTTTTTTAAAAAAAGCAAAAGCACTTGGTGCTGACTTCCTTGCAACAGGTCATTACTGTCAGTTAGATTACACCGATCCGACATCCCCTCTTCTTTTAAAGGGAAAAGACCCTAATAAAGACCAAAGCTATTTTCTTCACGCTGTCCCGAAAGAACTTTTTAAAGATGTTCTTTTTCCAATTGGTGGATTAGAAAAAACAGAAGTCAGAGTTCTTGCTCAAAAGTATGGTCTAGCTACACAAGATAAAAAAGACAGCACAGGAATTTGTTTTATTGGTAAACGAAAATTCCAGCCTTTTTTAGAAAATTATATTCGGCCAAAAAAAGGAGAATTCAGAAATCTTGATGAAACACCCGTCGGAACTCACCTCGGCGCTCACTATTATACTCTTGGCCAAAGAAAAGGACTGGGTTTAGGTGGACCTGGAGATCCTTGGTTTGTCGTAAAAAAAAATATTTCAAAGAATCGCGTTTATGTTGAACGTGGAGAAACCCATCCTGCCTTATTCACCCGATGGTTGAAAACGGATGATTTTAATTGGTTAGTTTCAAAAATCCCTCGTTTTCCTTTTGATTGTAAAATAAAAGTCCGATACCGACAAATAGATCAAGATGCATTTATTCAAGAGGAAGAGGGTGCTTATAAAATTACATTTAAAAAACCTCAAAGAGCTGTTACGCCTGGACAATATGTAGTCCTTTATCAAGACAAAGTCTGCCTTGGAGGGGGTCGAATAAAAAGCGTTTCACCAACCCTCTGGGATGAAAAAACACTCGCTTCACCATCTCAAATAGATCAAAATCAATAATATGAGAATTCAAGCAATACCTCTTTCAAGTTTTTTTCCACTTGCTCGCGTATTTGCGGCAATTTACCTGTATCAAACAGGAAGCGCTCCAGTTTTATGCTTACTCGTCCTCTTTGGCCTTTTTCTTCCATTAATAGGACTTCATCTTCTGATTCAAACTCCCTTGGTTCCTCCCTCGTTTTTTGTCGCTGATCCTTTTCGGTACACGTGGTTGATGGGGTGGTTTTTCTTAATTCTCCCTCTTGGAACGGTGCTAGGATTTGATGCATTTTCGTATCGATACTTTAAAATGATTTTTGGTTTTCAAAACTATTACGGATTAACGCATAGGCAGTTTCAAACCCTCTTTTTCTTTGGCTGGGGAATGTATGGTCTTTTTCAAACACTCAAAGGTTTTCCTCATATTGGTTTATTAGGATTTCTTCCAATTATTCATCCTTTTTTTAAAAAATACGGATTTTTTTTAGGTCTTCTCATTATTCCTTTGTTTATTCATTCAACAACTGAAAGCTATCTATTCCCATTTTTTCTTTTTTCTTTATTTCCATCTCCTAAATTCCCTTTATTTTCCTTCAAGAAACGATCTATTTTCTATGATTCAAACTGTAGTTTTTGTAGAAAGTGCATTCAGCTCATTGATTCAGTCGATTTATTTAAACAACTTAGATTTTTGACTCTTTCTGACGCACCGAAAAAAATAAAAGAGTCTTCAAAACAGAATACTGATCGTTATCAAACGTGGGTTTTATCTAGTGAAACTCAAATCTGGACCGGATGGGAAGCCGTTTTACAGCTTTGTTATCGGATCCCACTTTTGTGGGTCGGTGTTCCTATTGTTTTTCTTTTGAAGCAGATTTTTCGTGAAAGGATATACGAAACTATTAAATTAAAACGCTCGTTTTTAAATCTTTTTCTTGAAACTCCTACATTACAAAAATCAACATTCCTCTTTTGGGTTTTTCTTGTACTGATTTGCCTGAGTTTAAGTGGTCATTTTATGGAGACATTGAATATAGGAAACTTCCCCCGTCCTCTCTTATTTTTAAAGTGGATGTTTCCTTTTTTTATCTAAAAGCTATTTCCAACGCTTTCCGCCCTGTTTAATTCGATCCCACTGCTGCTTCACCTGAGTTTTGGATCCATCTTTAAAGCGCTGAGCTCTTTCGTGTTCTTTTATAAAATCAAAGGCATATAAATGAGTTTTTTGAGTTCTCCAAGCCTCCACCATTGCATCAACGTTTGTTTTTTGATCATCTACAAAAATGATTGCTTGAGGAGTTTCTTTTATTTTTTTAAAAAACAAACGAAGTAGTCCACCTTTGTGCTGACCTGCCCCCATCAAAACCCCCTTATTCATCAATACTTTTCGGGGCTTGCGGTCGAATTTAAATTTTAAAATTTCTTGAGGAGTAAACCCTTCTTTTTTAAGTTCATTTTGAGACTGAAATGGAACAATAGGTTCTTTCCATTGATCTAATTCAACAAGCGATTCATTCAGATCAATATAGCGATTCACTAATAGTTCTCTTACGGTTGAATAAAAAAAATCGCTCCCTCGAGAAGTTTGAATCATCCAATGTGCTTTTTTTCTTTTTAAAAACTGAACAAATGAAAGTGCTTTTTGTTCAGTTAGAGTCATCTCCCCAAAACTATACAAAACCCCTTGAACAAAAAGTAAATCTTTAAAATTTTTTCCTACCGAATCATTTTTTTTCTTCCCAAGTTCGCCTCTTTGCCAATCAAACCAAGCATCACTTCCCAGAATCCGCTTCATTTTCAAAAGAGTATTGTCATTATCAAAAACAAACCAAACTGAAGAGGGAGGGTATTTTCTGAGAACCATTTTTGAATCTCTCTCAATGACATCAAAAGAAGAAACCCTTTTTCTAAATACTTCACTTTTTCCAGTTAAACTAAAAATGAGAAGAGACAAAAAAACAACGGTCCTCATGCTTTTTCCTTTCCAATATAACTCACTTCTACTGCACTTCGATCGATGATTACAGTTTCTACGTAAACGTCGATAATTTTATTCTCTAATCGAGCTTCATACGGAATGAGAACACGAAGATAATCTGGAGTATATCCTGACATCCAATTTCTAGTTCCATCAGGTCCTTTTACTCTACTCTCAACAAGTACATCAGAAAAGAGACTTCCTCTTTTTTTTAGCTGTTCTTGATAAATACTTTCTAAACGAGTCATCGAATCTTCAGAAAGAATTTTTGATCTTCTTTTTCTCTCCCCTTTTTCAACGGAATTCGGTAATCGCGTCGCCGGAGTATTTGATCGCTCTGAATACGGAAAAACATGAAGACGTGACCAAGGAAGCTTATCCAACAGTGATCGGCTGGATTCAAAACATTCAAGACTCTCTCCTGGAAATCCAGTGATATAGTCCATTCCTACAAAGACATTCCCCCTAAACTTTTTTATCTCATCTATTTTTTTTAAAGTTTCAATTACGTCTTTTTCTCTATATTTTCTTTTCATTAGTCTAAGAATCTTAGAGTCGGTATGCTGCAAAGACACATGAAAATGTGGGCACAACGAGGAATGATTTTTCATTAACTCTATAATTCGAGGAGTGATTTCAATAGGATCAAGTGAACTCACCCTGAGACGTTTAAGACTCGTTTCAGACAATACTTTTTCTAAAAGCTCTTCAAGAGCTCTTCCTTTATCTGCCCACTCTACGCCGTAGTCACCTACATTCGTTCCTGTAAAGACCACTTCTTGAACTCCAGATTCAACTAAAGAACGAATCTGATCAATCACTTTTTTGGGACGAAGACTACGAGATGGACCTCTTCCATAAGGGATAATACAGTAAGTACAAAAAGACTCGCATCCTTCTTGAATTTTTAAAAAAGCTCGAGTTCTTCCTGAATGCCCTTTCAATCCGGTTAAAGTATTTTCAGACTTTAAATCTAAAGGATTAAAAAAAAGCTCTTCTGGAAGAGGCCATTCTCGATCCTGAGGATGCTTAGAATTCATTTCCTCGTAACCATAAACAGCTCCCAATTTCTGAGGAAAAACTTCATCTCTATTGATTATTTTTTTTTCTTCTTTTCCAATCCAATTGAATAATGATTTTTTATCTCTATTAGAAATAATATAATCAATTCCTGTAGCAAGTTCACTCACCTGCTGAGGTTCGGCTTCAGCTCCGCATCCAGTAAAAACAACTTTTGCCCGAGGATTTAGTTTTCCTAGCTTTTGAGCGAGTTTTCGAGACTGTTTATCTGCTTCATCGGTAACCGTACATCCATTGACAATAATAACTTCAACTTCATCTTCTTTTGCACTTTGAGCAGGCTCCCAGCCTTCTTTTTGAAACTGAGCCTCTAAAAGCTGACTGTCATATAGATTGGCCTTACACCCTAAAGTTTTTACAATATATTTATGAGTCACGAGGAAGATTCCTCCTCGTCTTCAACCAATTGAACAGGAGAGATAAGAGCACTTCCAAGGAGTTCATTTTTTTTATAAAAGGTAACAGGTCTTCCATTCCACGCTTCTTTTGTAGGTTCAAAAAGCTCTGCATAACCAAAACCATTCTCAAAGAGAAAAAGATTACCTTTTGACCACGAATGAGCCATCCCGAAACGAATGTCAACCGATAAGGGTTGAACTACCGACTCTACAGGATTTAATTTAATATTTTTAAATCCTACTGGATTTATTTGAATTTTTTCTGCCTCATTCACAGTAATAAATTTATTTTTGGTATCAATTTCGGTAACAATTAGTTTTTTCTTTTCATACTCTTTGAATGAAAAAGTTGCCCCTACGGGGGGTTTTCCTAAACGAAAACCATACGCCCCTAAATGATCACCGATCACTAATCCTTCCGGGGTTTTGACTACACCATGTTTATAAAGGGTTTGTGGAATTCTTTCTTTTACAAATTCATTAGGCTGATTCCCAGAAAAAAAACAAGGCTCTGTGCGAATAGGAGAAAGTGTCTTTTTATTAAATTCATCTAATTCTATTTGAAACAAAAGTTTTTGAAGCATCTGAGATCCAATTCCTCCTAAAGGAAGAAGAACTCTTTTTAACTCTTCTTGAGATAAATCAGAAAACATAAAGCTCTGATCATAAGCCCCTTCGACTCCTTTAAGAACTTTAACATCCCCTGATTTTTGTTCCAATAGAACCTGAGCAAAATGCCCAGTAGATACTTTATCGATTTTTAATCGATCTGCTTCCTTTAATAATGCAGGAAGAAGAACTCTTTTCTGACAAGAAAAACAAGGAGTCGGAGTCACTCCTCCTAAAGCATTATGAATATAAGAATCAACCACCTCTGCTTCAAATTCCTCCCCAAGAGAAACTCGTGAAAGAGGTAATCCAAGGTGCTCACAAAACTTTTCAACGTTTTTAAAGTTTTGATCAAAATGAGAATGATGACAATCTGTCAAAAAAGCAGTGGATCTAGGATCGTGAATGTCAAAAAATACCACCGATACACGAAAACCTTGATTATGAAGGAGGGTTGCAGCAAGAACACTTGCTCCTCCTCCTCCTAATGCAACTAAAACTTGTTCACTCATGACACTCTATTCCCTAAAAGACCTTTAATCGCCTCAATAAAACGAGGAACCCAAACTTCACTTTCCTGAAAAATACAATCATTTGGGTCTGAGGGCAAAGAAATCCGTATTCCAGAACGTGCCATCAATGGACTCTTTCCCATACTTAAAAGAACTGGGCTTGCGTCTACACTACCTGAACTACATGCAGAACCTGAACTGACTTCAAATCCATGCAGATCAAGATAAGGAACTGCATGATCTGCCCAAACTTCACACCCAAAAAACAAGGTATGACCAACACGAGAACTCTCTTTCCCAAAAACTTCGATTCGTGGATCAAGAGAAAGGATTTGAAATTGAAGTTGATTTCGAAACTCTTCAACGTGAGTTGAATCAAATTGAATTTCAGAGGCGGCTTTCATTCCTACGATCCCCAAAAGGTTTTCAGTTCCTCCTCGAAGATCCCCTTCCTGATGCCCTAGGATCCAAGGACTTAAAGGTGATTTACGAACAACAGCTCCAATTCCTGTAGGTGCTCCTCGCTTATGACCTGAAAGCGTAATGTAATCGAAAACCTTGAGATGTTCTTCTGTCTGAGGACAGAGCTTACCCCAGGATTGCGCAGCATCAATGTGAAGAAGAGGTTTTTCATTTTGAAGATGAGCAAAGGGCTTGAGTGATTGAATCACACCTGTTTCATTATTCACCCAAAGAACGGAAATAAAATCCGCAGAATCAATTGAAGAAAAATCACAAACTCCATGAGAATCCACAGGAATCAGTGTAACTTTTCCTCCTTGTTCTTCCCAAAAAGGAATCATCGAACGGACAGAGTCATGGACATCTGTTGCCACTGCCCAAATCGGGTTTTCTTTTTTTTTTAATAAATGAACAAGAGCAGTTCGAATGACCCATTGGTTCGCTTCAGTCCCAGAAGATGTCCAGTTCAGAGAGAACTGTTTTAGATCTAGGTGTAAGGACCCAATGACAGAATCCCTAGCAGAGCGATCTAGTGATCGTGCAGATCTTCCTGCTTCATGAATGCTTGACGGATTAGCAAGTTCTCGATTTTCATCAGAACTCAAATAATCAAAAAGCGCCTGTTTCACATAAGAATGAACAGGCGCTTTTGAATTAAAATCAAGATAAATCTTGGGTTGCTGCTGGAGCATCTGTACCTACCGATGGTACATCAAAACCAGTTTCCGCTCCGCTTGTCGCTTCTCCTGGAATGTCTTGAATTCCACGAGCTTTACGAACAAGGTCTCCTACTGAAGTTGTAGTGAGATATTCTTGCATAATTGACCCTAGGTTCTCAAAGTAATTCTTTGTCAAAACGAACTCTACTGTATCGCTTTTCAAATCACCTGAACCAATCAAGTCTTTAGCAGGGTTGATATTCTCACCTACGCTGAGGAGAACATCCTTCACTGAAATTTCGTCCATAGCACGAGAAAGAACATATCCTCCTCCTGGTCCACGGACGGACTTAACTACGCTCCCTTTTCGAAGTCTTCGAAAAAGTTGCTCTAAATAATGGAGCGAGATATTTTGACGCTCAGAGATTTCCTGAAGTCGAACCGGTCGACCATTGGAATTGAACGTTAAATCTAAAATCGCTCGAACTGCATATCTACCTTTTGACGTTAGTCGCATGTCTTCCTTTTCCTCCCAATACCCCTCTCACAGTCCTAGAAGAGGTGTATCATTTCCATATCTTTGATGTCAACTACTATTCCTTGCTCACCTACTTGAAACTTTTCCTCGAGGTCCTCGGATCAAGTGCCGATAAGCAGAGTAACAAAGATATTTTGCGATGTACCACGATGAGTAAAAATAACCAACCAAAAGATGCAGAGAGCCCATTTTTATTTGATTCAGAAGTCACAGGGATCAATGCGATCCCGAGCGTCACGCAGCTGTTAAATAGAAAAAAGCTTGAAATTGCAAATACTTCAAAACAAACCTCAGAAGCAACAGAATCTCAAGAGTCCCTTTCTTCTGAAACAAAAAAAAATGAAATTTCACCTCCACCACCTCCAATATCATTTGAATTTGAGGATCAAAAAGCTCCCGCTCCTCCCGTACCACCTCCATTTTCGCCGTCAAAAATCCCCCCTCCACCACCTCCTACAAAGAAGAGCGAATCTATCGATGAGGCAACGAATCAAGACTTTCTCCATCAAGATAAAGAAGAACTTCCTCCGATCGAATTAGGGGATCCCACCCTTCATGAACTTGAAATGACGCAGTCTCAAATTGAATTGAAAACAAAAACCCCGTCACCACAAGAAAATGAATCATCAAATGAACCGATCGACTTTTTCAGTTCTTCTGGAAGCATTGAAGTGAACTCTACTGCAGAAACGGCGCAAAACCATGCACAAAAACCTCTTTGTAAACCTACGGGAGCTTCCATTCCTGAAGAACAAGAGCTCATTCGTTGGAACAAAGAGCAGTTTCAAAAAAATAATGATTCCCTTGCTAAAGCGATTCAGAACTTTTTAGATCACTCCGTAGAAGCAGTACTCTATCTTCAAATGGCTAAAGGATTAAAAAAGGAGGACTCGCCTGAATTTTCAGCGAAAGCCGCCTATTTTACAGAATCAAAATTTAACCTCTACTGGAGAGGACTTCACTGGAATCCACAAATTGTGCCTGAAATATGGCCTCCTTTTTTAAAGGAAGGATGCGTAGAGTTTTCCCCTCCTGGAACAAAAACAGTTCCAACAAGTTCAAGAAATATTATTCGACAGGCATTTGGGGTTGGTACAAACCAGTGGCTCACTCTTGTTCGAGTTGGATCAGTCAATCAATGCAAGGGGGTTTTAGCTTTGATTTCACCCGACTCCATTCGATCTGTAGTTGAAAATCAAAAAGAATTTCTCAATGAAACCCTTAAAGCGTCAGCTGCCTAGTTGATGAATTTCTATATTTCTAAACAACTCATTTTTTCCATGCGCGAGCTGAACCAAAAAAATACTTCTTTGTTTTGAACTTTCGAGTAATTTTTGCATCCACTGAGGAAAGAGAGATCCCCACTCAATCAATAAAACTGCTTTTCTTTCAGTAAAAAAAGATTCAATTCCAGAGTCGTAAATTTCCTGCTCATGCTTTAATCGATACAGATCAAGATGAACAAACTCTATAGAGTCATGGATATACTCGTGAGCTAAAGAAAAAGTGGGTGAGCCCTGATTCTCTTGCTCTACTCCCATTGCTTTTAAAAAGAAACGGACAAAGGTGGATTTTCCAGCTCCTAACTCCCCTTCTAAAAAAATCCAATCCTCACCATGTACTTGTTCACCTAAGTACCGAGCAATATCGTTTAATCGATTTAAATCAACTTCAGTTTCACTGAGCCAAAGTTTCCAATTCATCGAATCGTCACGCGTCCACGTTCTGCTGGAGGAGGCTGTTTTTTCAACTCTTTTAATTCAGTAAAGGCTTGAGGAAGCGCTGTGATAATATCTGAAGCACTCATGCTTCTTCTTCCATAAGAAACAGAAGCCAAGTCTCCTGCTTTTGAGTGTAGAAAAACTCCTAACTGTGTTGCTTCTTCTGGAGTAAATGAACTCTGTCCAAGTAAACCTCCGATGACTCCAGCTAGAACATCTCCTGCTCCGGCAGTCGCCATTCCTTCATTTGGAAAATGATTAAGACAAATCGTTTCATCGGGAACCGCGATAAAAGTAGCAGCACCTTTTAGTACAACTGTTGCTTGAGTTTTCTCAACAGCAGTTTCAACACTTTTGAGCTGATCTTTTAAAACCTCTTCTTTTGAAACTCCAATCAAACGAGCCATTTCTCCCGGATGAGGAGTTAAAACGGTTGGTCCTTTTCTTCGAGCAATCAATTGATGCATTTGGTACTCAGAAACAATATTCAAAGCATCCGCATCTAAAACTAAAGGTCCTTCAAAATGGTTTAATACTAATTCTACTAGCTGCCTTCCTTCTGGACGCTTTCCTAATCCAGGTCCTAAAATAAAACTTGAAAACCGATCAAGACGTTCTTTGTAAAAATTTAAGGAAGAGTCATTGAGTTGAATCGCCGCAGTCATCACTTCGTCAGGTAACCTCGTCCTTAATGCTCCCAGCGTATCTTCCCAAGTCGCAACTGTGACTAAGCCGGTTCCTGTCTTTAAGCACGCTTTGGAAGCCATAATGATTGCTCCCATCATTTCAGGACTTCCACCCACTAAACAAACGTGTCCAAAATCATTTTTATGAGCATAGCTATTTCTACGATTCAATTTTTCAGACAAGACACGTTCTTGAAGAAGATAGAGCTTTCCTTTTGAACGAAACTGAGGGGGATAAGAAATGTCAACATTTACTAATCTACCTCGATACCCTGCTCCCGGAGGTAAAAAATGACCGAGCTTAGGAAAACCAAAAGAAATTGTTAAATCAGCGTCCACACATGTTCCATGAACTGCACCCGTATCACAATGAACTCCTGATGGAAGATCTAAAGAAACAATGCGGTCTGCATATTGATTCATAATTTCAACAACGTCGTAGTAAATCCCTTCTAAAGGTCCTTTTAAACCAATGCCAAAAAGACCATCAATCGCTAAACCAATTCTCTGAACATTATTCACATATTCTTTCAGTTCAGACCCCGACTCCAAATGAGTGAGTCTTGCTCCAAGCTTTTCTAAAATTTCAAAATTTTTAAGCTCGATCCCTTTCATTGTTTCACGAGGTGCTAAATGAAAAACTCTCGCTTTTCTTCCAAGACAAATTAACCTTCGAGCGACGACAAACGCATCTCCTGCATTTCGACCTTTCCCTGCAAAAAGAAGAATCTCTTCTTTCATTCCTGCTTCCGGAAAATGCTCCATTAAAATATGAGTCGCTGCTCTTCCTGCATTTTCCATTAGCACTTCAATACTGAGAGAATAACGATCCTGTGCTAAATCATCGAACTCCTTCATTTCTAACGAAGTACAGACACGAATAGGTAGTTGAGATTGCATAATCGGATGCTGATTCATAAAACTCCTCTATAAGATATACGAAGTTTAACCTCGTTATCCCAATTCTTTTACAATGGAAGAGGCAATTTCTCTGGAAAGGATTTGAATCTGTTCCAACTTTTCCCCTTCCAACATCACTCTTGCCAAAGGTTCCGTTCCTGAGAACCGAACAAAGACCCGGCCTCTCTGACTCAGTTCTTTCTCTGCTTTTTTTATCATTTTTTGAACTTCAGGCAAGGACTCTAGAGGTGCTTTTTTACTCACTCTCACATTTTCCAAAACCTGAGGAAAAAGAGGAACACACTTTTTGAGCTCTGATAGTGGTTTTTTAGTTCCTCTCATAATTTCAAGGACCTTTAATGCAGCAAAAATCCCATCTCCAGTGGTACTTTGATCTAGAAAGATAATATGTCCACTTTGTTCTCCTCCGAGATTAAATCCTTCATTTCGCATGGTTTCGACTACATAGCGGTCCCCAACATTCGCTCGAACCATTTGAATGCCTTTTTCTTTGAGGGCTATTTCCAGCCCAAGATTAGACATCGGTGTCGTTACCACTGTGTTCTTTAAGAGTTGATTTTGCTCAGCCATTTCAAAAGCACATAATCCAATAATTTGATCTCCATCGACAATCTCACCTTTTTCATCGGCTAAAATAACTCGGTCACCATCTCCATCCAAAGCAATTCCAATATCTGCACGATACTGACGAGTCATCGCAGCGACTTGCTCGGGATGAAGAGCTCCACAGTTATCGTTAATATTTAGACCATTAGGACTAACACCTCGCTTGATCACCTCTGCTCCGAGTTCCTCAAAAACAAGAGGAGCAACTTTGTATCCTGCACCATGTGCACAATCCAGAACCACTCGGGTTCCTAAAAGATCCATTTCTTGTGGAAACAAAGATTTTAAATAAACCAGATACCTTCCATGAGCATCTTCAATTCTTTTGGCTCTTCCGACTAAATCTCCGGTAGGTCGATTTTCTTTAATAGCAGAAGAAGTCGCAATTTCCTCAATTTCTGCTTCCATTTCATCAGGAAGTTTAAAACCACTTGCCCCAAAAATTTTAATTCCATTGTCGAGAAAAGCATTATGAGAAGCAGAAATCATGATCCCCGCATCTGCTCGCATACTTTGAGTCACAAAAGCTACTCCGGGAGTAGGAAGAGGACCAATCATAATCACATCGACTCCCATCGAACAAAGCCCTGAAACTAATGCCGTTTCAATCATATAACCTGAAAGACGAGTGTCTTTACCAATCACGACTCGAGGTCGTCGAGTCGTTCCCACCTGACTAAGCGGAGTCGGCCCGACGGGAAGAGAACTTTTACTTTGCAATGTAGGATGCTTCATTAAAAGAAGTCCAATTGCCTGTCCAACAGCCATCGCAATTTCACCAGTCATTGGAGAATGATTAGCCAGTCCACGAATTCCATCTGTTCCAAATAGTCGAGTCATCACAATCTCTTTCTTTTCATTATTATTTCACTCGAATTAACACTTTTTTAGGGATCACCTCAACGAGTTCAACTCCTTCAGGGAGCTCCACTTCAACAGACCTACGGTACCGTCCGGGAGCTTTATCTTTTAAATTGATCTTCAC
>PBMP01000026.1 GCA_002722705.1 Pseudobdellovibrionaceae bacterium
ATGTAAAAAATGTAATACAAGTATGGGAAGACAACATTGGTCTGATTATGTAAAAAAAAAAGGATTTTCGGATATAGCATATTTTAGTAAATATGAAAAAGGAGTCATATGGTGGCAGAGTTTATGGAGAATGTATAAAGATAGGAAAAACTTATATTTTCTCAAAATACTATAAGATTGTTTAAAATTATTGACTAATTCTTCTGGAATTTCATTAAAATCAATCATTTTTTTATATTATATTTAGTTAATATATATATATATGGGTCAATACATCTCAAAATCTAAGGCAGCTCCAAGCCAGCAAATAAGCGGCAATAATTCTCCACGTCCGAAAAGAAAAATATTTTCCGACGACCAGGAGTACCCGGACTTGGTCAAGGCAAACAAGGAAAAAATTTCTGCCCAACGCGACTTGGAACTTATTCTCAAAGGCAAGCGCAAGCCCCCCACTCAGAACGCGAGCCGCGGTGACCGATCTCCTGCTCCCAAAATGCGGAAGACGGTGAAGAAGGCAGTGGCCAAGACGTCGGAAGCAGAGGATGCCGTCTATCGCAGGAAGGACAAACGAGTGGTGAGTGAGCAGCAACGTCAAGAAGAAAAAGAGCATGCCGCATGGAACCGCGGCGGCCGCCGCAAAAAACGGCGAAAAACTCGTCAAAAACGCAAGAAACGAAGAAGTCAGAGGAGAAGAAGCCAAAACAAACATCGAGGGGGGAGGAGGAAAAAATCAAGAAGACATCGACGCAGACATTAAGTAACTTTTTAAATAACATGGAAAACATACTAGGAAAAACTTATATTTTTACCAAATACTATAAGATTGTTTAAAATTATTGACTAATTCTTCTGGAATTTCATTAAAATCAATCATTTTTTTATTTAATAAATATCTCTCCATTGCTCCTTCCACCGACTTTAACTTTTCTTCAAATAATTCTTTATTTTCATAATATTTACATGCTGTTTTAGGACCACATTTTTTAAATACCCCTTTAATATTATCGCTTTTATCTCCCGTTAATATTTTTACAAACAAATCTTTTTTTGCATTATTAAAAGAGGATTTCCGTTCTGTTAATTTTCGAAATTTTAAATCATATAAACAGACATTATCTTTAGCTAATTGTAAATAATCCATATCGCTAGTAATAATAGTTATATTAGCATCCGGATATTTTTCATGTATATTCTTTGTTAGTATAGCAAGACAATCGTCTGCTTCTAATGTAGGAAATGAAAATATCTTCTTCGCACCACCTTTTAAAAAGAGATCTTCTTTGTAAGAGCATTGGAAGAAAGGTCCACCCAAAAACGAATCATCATATATTCTATTAGCTTTATAAGAATTAAGATGCTTCATTCGCCAAATAGTTTCTCTAGGACAATCTTTTCCTACAAGAATAATAGGATTATCTATTTTAAGTTTCTTAGGTATTTCTTTAATTTTTGAAATAAATGTAGTTTTGAATTTATCAACGAAATCTTTATTTTCAATAGAAGGATTAATATCTTTCTTTGCCATTTTACACCAATTTAGAATAGCATAATATCTGAAAAATATAAAGTAACTACCATCAATTAAAATGAAATTAGGGTTGCTCATATTTAGTATTATTAGAAAAAATATTAAATATTCAATTTAATATATATTTATTAAATGGGGCACAGTTGTCGTTATAAGAAATCAAAAGCATCATTTAGATGGAAATGGAAAAAAAAACGAGTAAGAAGATTGCAGCGTAAAAGAAGAAAAATGAGAGCAAGAGCAAGATAATTATATTATATTTTGTACTACTATCAAATTTATATTTTATAATATTTTTTATGTTGAATTATATTATATAATGTCATCGTCATCGGCAGCATATTTAACAGACTGGAGAAATACATTCTCTTTAGTAAGAAATAATTTACAAGGTTCCGGTTGTAAAATAGGTAATACTTTTCGTGGTAGTAATGCACATGTAGAAATGCCATTTAATAGTAATAATGCTTGTGTAACTGCCGCAGTAGCTTCGGGAGGAACAGCTAAACCCGGACCAACAACAGATACATCTAGCAGGATTGCTAGACTTAAAAAATTACAAACCCGAACCCGCAGTACAAATGTATCAGTACAACGCAATGGCGGAACTAGAAGAGGGGCTAATCCAACTGTGGAAAATAGTACATGGGGGGTGAGTGAAAAATCAGCGCGAGCTCAATTATTTGGCACACCGAACCGATATGATATCCCACAATCAACTAGTGGGCGTGGTGGAGATTCAAGCCAATTGATATACTTTAAGAATGTTTTTGCTAGAATATCATTAAATAATACAGTAGCAAAGACTGGTAGCGAGAGGGTTGATGAAAATTAAACTACAACATTAATAATTATATTCATAACATTAATCAATATTCATAACATTAATTAATATTATTCATAATAAAATATATTTTATATTCTTCTTTTATATTATAATGTTTCAGAAGCTTCTTGCAGAATTGTTAGGAACAATGTTCTTCTTGTATGTAATATTAGCTACTGGCGATGCCATAGCTGTTGGTCTTGCTTTATCAGCTGTTATTTTTATTCTTGGAAAAAAATCAGGAGGACATTTTAATCCTGCAGTTTCAGTAATGATGGCTGTTGCCGGAAAACTTTCTCTTAAAAACTTAGCGCCGTATGTAGTTGCCCAAGTTGGCGGAGGTTTAGCAGCTTTAGAATTATATAAACGCGTTAAATTTTAAATATGTATATATTAATTATTTTATCTTAATATATATTATAATGGTTGACACTAAAACTGCCCCTGGAGGAGCTGGAGAAGAAGAAGGAAGAGACGCAATGGGAACTCTTGCCAAAGTTCAAGAAACCCTTAAAGGAGTACTTGGTAAAGTAGGAGGCGCTAGAAAAAGATTGCGCCGTCGCCGCAAATCGCGTCGCAAATCGCGCCGCAGCCGCCGCCGTCGCAAATCGCGCAGAGGCGGAAGAAAAAAGAGAAGAAGAAGAAGAACCCGTAAACGCCGTCGCAAATCGCGTCGCAGCCGTCGCAGCCGCCGTCGCAGCCGTCGTCGTCGTCGCCGCCGCAGCCGCCGCCGCCGCCGTTAAATTATAATTTAAATTTTTTATATAAATTTATATTATATAAATACTATGGTTAGAAGAAGAAAATTAAGAAAAAAATCAAGAAAAAAATATGGTGGGCGATCTGCTTGGGAAGCATATAAACAGGGTGGGCAAGAAGCTCAAAATAAAGCAAAAAAAGCTGGAACAGTAGCTAAAAATTTTAAATTAAGTATTGAGCAAGGATTGAATGATGTTGGACAGGCTTATAAGCAACAACAACAGGAAAACCAATACATACCCACATATGGTGGAAGAAGAACAAGAAGGCAGCGGCGAGGCGGTGGCGTGCTGGGTCGGCTTAAGGACGCCATGAAGGGCAAGTCCAAGAAGCGCGCCGAGCGTGCCGAGAAGGAGGCGGCCGACCTCGCGGGCGCGGTCGCGCATATGGCCAAATATCGTAAGAGTCGAGATAAGGTGAGACAAGAGGAGATGCTCCGCGTCCTCGAGTCGGAGGCCGAGAATGCTGAATGCTGTGAGAAAATGAGAAATTGTAACCAAACCGCAAAGACTTTAACGAAAATGGCCGTCGAACTCAAAGGACAACTGAAAAAATGTCGCGAAACACGGGACATAAGTGCACAACAAAAAGCTTTAACGGGCGGTCGCCGGAGAACGAAGCGTCGTCGCCGGAGAACAAAGCGTCGTCGCCGTAAATCGCGCCGCCGCCGGAGAACGAAGCGTCGTCGTCGTCGTGGTAGGAGAGGAAGCGGTGGCCCTGAAGCACACCCAGAAACAAAGAAAGAAAAAGAAGCAACAAAGAAAAAATTAGCGGATGAGGTAGCTGAACTTGTTGATTTTGATGATTGGATGAAGGCTGAAGCTAAAAAGACAAAGACTGCGGCAACAAATAATACGTAGTGCCGTTAAATTAATTTAATAAATTCTTAACATTACTTTAAATGTTAAGAATAATCATTACATCGCTTTTAATGGTTAATGCGATATTTTGGGGTATATATCCGCCAAGCGATGGTTCACCACATGCATTAATTATACGTTATTTAGGACTAAATTATAAACCAACTGAAATATTTCATTTATTATTGGGCACAATATTTTATATTGTTGCCGTTTTAATTTCCCAACAACAATCTATACAACATTTATGGTTTTAAAGTTTTTCCTTTTTCAATAAATTAAAGAATATATAAATTAATAAAGTACCAAATCCAAAATTATATAAATTAGCTATAGGATTCTTTTTTAAACGTATTTCTTTGGGTGTACTTTCTTCAATATTATTCATATTTTGAAATCCAGCCTGACACCCACTTCTTGATTTTTTTGAAACAGGATTAGTTCCACCCCACAAACAAGGATCTAAATCTGCTATATCTGCGTCGGCTACATAAGCTGAACTTGGGGGTTGGTCAGATGGTAATGATAATTTTCTACATGCAGGATCTTTTCCTTGCATAAATCCCCCAAATAAAGCTAATGGATTCATTGAGCCTGTATTTTCTATTGTACCTGGAACAATACCTCTGAACATTGAAACATTGTGCCCAACCAAATTTGACATAAATGGAACTGAGCCTAATGGCACATTATTAATATAAATATATCTATCATGTTTATTGCCATCTTTACTAGTACATCTACCACCTGTTTTTAAGAAAAATCTATTTCCTAAAGGTCTACCAATTTTGTTAGCTTGTCCACCTCCTTCTATTAATATTCTTGTGTATTGTATTAATCCGTTAACATCTCTTGCCAATGCACTCAAGCTCCCTTTTCCACTCATTCCCAATTCTCGTGGATTACGAATATATTTGGGATATTCATATTTTGGACCAAGATATTTTGCTTCCGTTTTTTCTGCCCCATGTTTAATTTGATTAAAGAAATTAGAGATAACCATTAATATATATATTATTATTATAAAATATGTTTGATGAATTGAATGAAATGCCAGAATGTCGTATATGTTATGATGGTGAAAAATTAAATGATTCATTAATATCTCCTTGTAAATGCAAGGGAACTAGCAAATATATTCATATGTCATGTTTATCTACATGGAGGCATTCAAATATAGATGGCGATGCTTATAATAAATGTATGGAATGTAACCAAGAATATATTATTAGAAAATTATATAATGATGAATTAAGATATCTCTTTACTAATAATTTTACAAAATTGTATACAGTATTGTACTGTTTAACATGGGTCAATGCATTAAGTATATGGTCAATAGAAACTACTGATAATTATTTATTAATTAAGACATTAAATAATAATAATCAAAATAATATTTTGCACGATTCAACCTTATATAATATAACTTTAAATAATAATAATACTTTAGTTGGTAATGGATTATTAACTCTTATAAAATATGATGGATTATCGCCTTTGTTATTTTATTTTTCATTTTCAATGTTTATGGAATGTTTATTATTTAATATGTATTTTATTCTCAAAACATGTTTGAAAATATATAGAAAAAAATATTATTTTAATAGAATAAAAAAAAGATATTTTTTAAGTGTTGTATATTCTTTCCAATTTATAATTTGGTATTATTTATTAGTTTTTAAAACTCCTTTTTTCTTTATATGTTTAATATTTACAATGAGTATATTTGGACCTTATATGATATCACAATTATTAAAAAAACATGAAGTAATCATTTTATTTATGAATGAAGAAAATGATAATAGAGGTGAATTTATTTTGTCATTTGAAGAAAATAATATAGAATTAGAAAATAATATAGAATTAGAAAATATAAATAATTTGTGATATTGAAAATCTATGAGTTATATATTTTAGTTTATGCAAGTGCATTTAATTCATCTTCTTTTTCAGAAGCATGTTTATCTAATTTTCTCTGTTCTTCTTGACCTTTATTTTGTGCCATAGCACTAACAATTATAGCATTTCGTTTATTAATATCAATATTTCGATTCCATTTTCTAACTAGATGATCAACTTCTGGCATTTGTTGTTTTATACTATTTAATTCTCTAAATAATCTTTCCATTTTTTGGTCACAGGAAAAAACTATATCTCTTTGCTCTACAGGACAAGCATCTATGCTTCCTTTATCTTCAGATATATCAGATACAAGATTTTCAATAATATTATTTGTTTTACCTATAAAATTATACAAAATTAATGAAAATAATAAAATATTTAATATTATAATAAAAGTATTCATATTATAATATTACTAGATTTTTTGTTATCAAATATACAAATAATATATTAATCGAATTTAAAATCTTGTTGATCTAAAGACTTATCTGCCGCGCGCAGTTCATCTTGTGCTTTTCTAGTAACACCTTCTGCTGTTCTTTTATTATAATGTATTGCTTTCTTTTGAGTATTAATTAACTTATGTAATGGAGATAATTGAGCTTTTACTGTATCATATTCACTAAAGAATCTATCCAATTTCATTTGACAAGCATACACTAAGTTTTGCTCATCTCTGGGACATCCTTCCAGATTTTCTATAATTTTATTTGTATTACCTATAATATTATATAAAATTAATGAAAATAATAGAATATTTAATATTATAATGAAAGTCCTCATTATAATATAACTATATTTTTTGTTAAAATACCATTTTGCGTCGAAAAATACTTAATCGATAAAAATACTTAATTATGGTAAGGTTTATAACCATAATCATTATCTTGAGCTGATCTTACAGCTGCTATTTTTTCACTTGCTCGTTTACTTTGTACTTGATTACCAGGGCAAGCTTCGGGATGAGCATCACATGCAGAATCCGATCCACTGCTATTACAAGAAGAGCTTGAACATATAGCATCTTGTAATTTAATTACATTTATACTATTACGATGAATATTTTTATTATTAGTAGCAGCGGCTAATTTAGTTTTAGCAAATATTCTTTGCAATTCATTTAATTTTTCTTCTGCTTCTTCTAATCTTTCGTTGTTTTCATAAATAGTAGCCTGTTCACAAGCTTGGTTAGATCTATGATATTTTGATGGGGCTCCTCTTTGCAAAGGTGGTTTATTATTATCTTGATTTAGTTCGCTAGATGTTTTAGGTACTGCTCCATGATCTGTGTATCTACATTTTTTTAATGCAGATTCTTCTTTTGCTTTTGCTTCTGCATCTGCTTTATTTTTCGCAGATTCTTTCTCGAGAACTGCCATCCGTTCAAGATTTTCCTTTTCTTTTCTTTCTTTTTCTTTTCTTTCTGCATCTCTTTTCCATCTTGCTTCTAGTTCGGCTTTTCTTCTCGCTTCAGCTCTTCTTTTTGCTTCTTCTTCCGCTCTCCTTTTTGCTTCTGCTTTTCTTCTTGCTTCTTCTTCCGCTCTCCTTTTTGCTTCTGCTTTTCTTTTTGCTTCTAATGCTGCTTTTTCTGCTTTTGTTAAACCTTCTATATTTTTTGGTGGTGCTAAATTATAAAAAATAATTGTTAATAAAAAAAATGTTATAATTACTTTCATCATCATTATATTAGTCAGTTATTTTTTCTTTTAATAATATAAATGCGTGAAGGATTAAAACGAAGAATACAAGGAGAAAAACCTCAAACTTTAACAATTATAAAAAAAACAAAGATTACTAAAAATGTCTTTAATAATAGAATAAATAATACTCAATGTGCGACTTCGAGCCTCTCTGGGCGGCCTTCTTGTACAAGTTCTAGATCCAATAGATCAATGTATTATTCTGCACCTTTTAGACAACCTGTTAAAGGGTGGAGAAAAAATTTAGAATGCAATCATAATAATAATATTCATTGTCAAGAACATACAGAAATTTATAAAGATCCCTATGCTTATGATAAGCAATCATCTGCAACGGAGGAATCGAAAAAATGTGTACAAGGAAATTTTGGATCTTTACCAAATACAAATTTACCTACAGGCAGCGAAGTAAGAGCAACTTCAGGTATTAATTCAAGAACAAACAGACCATTAATAAGAAGCGGGATGCAACCTAATTCTGCAGGTCAACAAAATAGCGGTAAGGATTTTGTTAATCCTGAAAATCCCAAAAGATATTCATATTCTTATAGAGAACTTATTAACAATAGACGTAAAGATACTGTTATTAAAAAATTAGCAACTCAAGAACCAGCATCAAATTCTATCAAAACAACTGGTTACGGAGGAAATTGTCCTGTAGGTACTAGATCATGTGCAAGCAGTGAGACAGTATATAGACTCAATAATGATAAATTTAAAGTTCAAGGAGCTGTATCTTCTAGTTCAAGAATTGATAGATTAAAATTAGACACAATTAGGGGCGCAACTTGGTGTAAAGATCCTAACCATAATGTAGGACCTGAAGAAGAACGTACTAGATGCAATGGTGTATATTTTGCTGGAAAACCTAGACATGAAATGGGACCAGCAGGTTCTACGTACACCATCCAGCGTAAATATACATATTTATTTAATGATGGTCATACTGAAGTAAATTATCCACAAGAAAATGCTTTGGTTCGTGTTAGAGGCGCTGTTAGTAACCGAAGGAATTGGGGAGTATGTTGTAATAATGATCCGCCTAATTTTCTAATGTAAATAATATAATTTTATATAATATTTTTATACTATTATAATAATATTTTACTATTCAACCCATCATTATAGAACATTGTAACTGTATCTTTCGAATATTCAGTTAAATCTTTTCCAATTATAGGAAGTTTTTTAAAGATTCCATCAGGAATAGTAATAATATGACAATTAACATCTATGGCATCAAATACATTATACACTTCTCTTACACTAGCCCAGAGTATTTCAATATTTGAATAATTATTAACTAAATTAACTGCATATTTTACATTATTTTTTGGATTAATACCTGTATCAGATATGCGACCTGCAAAAACAGAAATAATTGTTGGTACCTCCTTATTTTTTAAAGAATTAAATGCTACTTCTATTTGTTTTTTTGTAAATACAGCTGTTATGTTTAATTTTATTCCTTCTTTATTTAATGTTTCAATTACGTCTGTTGAACTTTCACCTTTTGTATTTATAATAGGTATTTTTACATATATATTGCTATTCCAACTATATATTTCACGAGCTTGTTTTATCATACCATTTTTATCATCAGCAAATACTTCAAATGATACAGGTAAATTTCTCGTTTTTTCTAGCATATTTAATGCAAAATCTTTATAATTTTTTGTTGGGATATTTCCTTTATTTAAGAGAGTAGGGTTTGTTGTAAATCCCTTTACAAAGTCTTTACTGCCATAATTATCTATATTAACACCATCATAAAATATCTTAATTTTTTCATAAAACATTATACTTTATGATCAGCATTAATATTTATATACTTTCTTTATTTTATAATTTAAAAAATAAATAATAAATTATAAAAGTAAATATGTTTTTTTATAATGAAAATCAAATAAAAATTAAGCATGAATTATATGAGGTTATTGAACAAAAATTAGTAAAAGAGTTTATAAATGAAAATGATATTGTTTTAGAATTAGGCGCACGCTACGGTACTGTTTCTTGTTTAATAAATTCATTATTAAATAATAAAAAAAATCAGGTCAGTGTTGAACCAGATAAAAGAGTATTGGATTCATTAGAAAAAAATAAAAATAATAATAATTGTGAATTTGGTATAGTCAAAGGATTTATATCAAATAAAAAATTATCATTAAATAGAACAGAACATATATGTCAAGGAAATATTGAATTAAAAGGATATGGTTCAACATTTGTTGAAGATAATAATTCCACTACAAATAATTATACATTTGAAGAAATACAAAATAAGTTTAATATAAAATTTAATACGTTAGTTGTTGATTGTGAAGGTTTTTTTGAAGAATTTTTAAATCAAAATAAATCAATATTTTTTGAACAAATTAAAAAAATCATTATTGAAGAAGATTACAAAGAAAAATGCAATTATGATGAAATAAATAAAATATTAATAAACAATAAATTTAAATGTGTAAAATTTATTATAGATGAAAATAATCCAAAAATATCTCATAGAGTTTGGATTAAATAATTCATCCAGAATATTGATTCTTTAATAGCATAAATAGTTTGATTTTCACTTTTATTATATCTATATGGTATCATTCTTAATAAATGTATAACCATATAAAAAATACCTACCTGTTTGAATTCATAAAAATCGGTTATCTCTAGTATATCTTTCCAAATAATATATTTATGAAATACGGAATCTAATTTCTTAATATTTATATATTCTTTTGTATCAATAATATTATTATTATAATCTATATTTCTAATTATATTATTATCTTCTGACCATAATTCATACTTAGATATTTCTGATTGTAATAACTTACCAAAATCTAATTCTATTGCATCAATATAATCCCCACCATCCAAATCTATTAATTTGACATCTTTTGTATAATTATTATACATTATATTTTCATATGTTAAATCACCATGAATTGGGGCCAAAAATTTTGGATTAAATTTATCAAAATTATTTTTTAATAGTTGTTTTAAACCTTTGCATCGTATGCCATTTATTAATATTTCATCCATATTAATTATTTTTTTAATATTTTCACTTAATTTTTCATATTTATCTATATTAATTTTTTTTTCCATAAAATTCTGTAACCATTTTTTATTTTTATTATATTTTTTCATGCAGTAAATTTCTTGGTTTAATTTATTGAATAATGTCATTAATATATTATCTTTATCTTCTATATCTGTTATTAATTTATATTTCTCTAAAAAAATAATATCAAAATAATAATAATTATTATTATCGTTTTCATCTATAATATTAGGACATATATCGGAACAATATGTATTAAATCTTTTAATATTAAAATATTGTAATTTCAATTTATTATAATGTCCCATGTTTTTTTTGTTCTTATATATTATTTTTCGTACAAAAAACTTATCTTCTCGTCTTATTAAATATACACCTGAAAAACTACCCCCTTTAAATTTTTTTATTATTTTATCTCTCTTTAATATATCTGATAAATCAATTTCTTCAAGCCCTTTATTACGTTCTAGATTGATTCCTATTGTTTGTAATGTAAAAGGCAAAGAAGGTTTCATATCATTAATTAAAATACGAGGGCCACTAGGTAAATTCGTTATGATATCATCATATTCTATATTTAATTTTAATAACATCTCTCTCAGTTTTTTTGTATTACTTCGTGTCGTAGTTAATATTATTTTTATTCCTTTTTTTTTCCATATATTGAATTTTTCTATTACTGAATTTAAGATTATCTCATTTTTATAACTAGGAGTGGCTTCATGAAAAATTATGGTGCCATCTATATCGCAAAAAATAGTCATTTTATTTCTACGATTATCTATTGTTTTTCTTAATTCGTGCGGGTCTCCAAAAAACTCTGCTGATTTAATTTCTATGCATTTAATTTTATTATCTATAGAAGTTTTATTTAAAAACGCTTCTCTTACAAAAGAACTCAAACTTGTAGTATTGTAATCTAAAATAATTTCTACATTCTTTAAAAAATAACATCCTATTAAACCATATTCAAGGGCATTTTTAATTTCTAATGTTTCTTTCTCACAAATTTTTATAATATTATTATTATCTTTGTTTAAATAAATCTTGCCCCATGAATCTCTGTTTTCTTTTTTTATATCCCATATTGGTATCAAAATATCGTACTGATCTAAATAATTCATCATGGGTGATATATTTATTGAATGATCGCAATCACATATAAAACAAGAGCCATTTATTTTTTCACTAATAATACATTTTTTTATTGTTTCGTATTGATTATCTGTTTTATTAGATAATATTATTATTTTATATTTATAAGATTCAAATATTTCCGCTATTTTATTTTTAACATTATTATTATCGTATTGTTTTTTTGTTACTACGAAATAAATAATATTTATATTATTCGAATAAAATTTAAAATATTTGAAGGCTAGTTCTAGGAATGTACTGTCTGAAATTTGCAAAAAAGGTTTAAAATTATAATTAAATCTACTACTCTCACCAGCCATTGGAAATATTATATTGAATTTCATTAATATATAAATAATATACTATTTTTTTAATTTAATTTAATATAAATAATATAATTTTATGTAGTATTTTTTTATATTATACTATATTAAAATGGTAAAAAATTCATGTAATTGTAAAAATGATAATTTTTCGCCTGGTATAGGATCTTTTTATTTATTTCGTAGATATAATAGTGCATTAACCAAACATTATGAAAATCCTCGCACGACAATTGTAAATAATATGGAGAATGTTAATACAACAAGAACTTCGAACACCCCTTGGCGCGTTCCATATAATCATTATAGAAAAACTCATTCATGTACAAATAACCCAGCAGAACCACCTGCTGATTCGCAAAGTACATGTAAAAGTAACGAAAAGATTGTGAAAGATATAGTAGAGTGTAACGATGATGGCGGTATATTAATAGATTGTGATAGTGGTAAAGCACCATCAACGAGTTTAGTAAATAAGAATGGATTGAAACTTGCAAACGATGGGGGTAATTATAAAAATTATTTATATAAAAGAGGTAAATTATTTTCTCAAAATGCGACAGGATTATTACAAGAAAATAGAGCGATTAATGGAGGCATACACGATCCTCAAGGATTATATTTATATAAAATAGGATTTGTTAATGGAACAGTAGTTAATAACAATAGTGGAACAACAGAAAAAAATGATTGCGGAATTAATATTGCAATTAACAGAAATAAAAATAAATTTTCGACTGATACTCCACCTTCTTATACAAAAATCCCTACTGCTGTAAAAAAATATTCCAATCCGAAATTTGGCACATCATCTAGTGTTTCATCCAGAAATAGATTACAACGATTAAAATATAATACCAAATTAGCATCCCAATTTGGAAATTGTGTAAATGGAGAAATATGCAGTAAATATGGATCAAGTAAAAATGTTGCTGCGCCAATGTTATTTCGGTCTTCTAATTGTTTTTTGTTACGATCCAATTGTAGATCGAATAACTCAAATAGCTCACGATTAGTATGCCCGCAAACACTTTATAGAGGCAGGGGTTCGGAAAAATGCGTTGATACGGCATAAAATTGAAGTAAAAATAGCCAATCTAATATTCAAACAACGAGACTAAAATACACTTAAAAAACTAAAATGCAACCAATTAGCAAATATTTGGATTCACAAAATAAACTTTCTTATATTTTTCAAAAAGCTTACAAAATAGGATTTGCTTCAGTAGAAAGAACATGTAAATCTGATAAACTTCTTGCTTTAATTAAGCAAGAGGTTTTTCCTAAAAAAATGCAGGATAAAATGGAATATATTACTGCATTTATGGATTTTAGAAAGATTGTCCCACAATTAGTAGAGAAAGACGATATGATTAATAACTACAATAAAGATAAAGAACTAGAAAATATTACTTCTTATTTTTACTGTGGAGAAAATTTGGAAATATTTGAACAACCTTTGGTTGACAGATTAGATGATCTTTGTAAAAAAAAGAAAATTATATTTATAAATATCGGAATTGAGGGTTATTTTGTGAATAGATATGCGGCAGATAATTATGCTATTCATGGAACATGTGCAATTCTTATTCCTAATAAGGATAATTATAATTTGTATTATATTAATTCTCATGGTCAGGATGTTCTATATAATACAAATTTTGAAATGGTTAAAACAAAAACTAGGGTAAATACAATTAAATTTGCTCGTCCAATCGATTGTATAGTAATTAAAGCTATTTGCGATTATATGAAGATTAATCATGATATAAATATACATTATGATAGTACTGAAAAGCATAATTATTATGGTGTAAATCTTCAAGAAGGAGATGATCATGGGGTGTGCTATATATTTCCAATAGTTATCTATTACTATTTTGGAATATATTTTACTGAAAAAAAGGCATTGCGTAGTGGTGGGAAGGTAAGATATGTTAAACCCTTTCAAAATCTTCTCAAAAATAATGACATTGATCTTATGGTTCATGCTTGTTTTGCAGATTTTGATGCTGATGTTACTAAGATTCTGTTCGATTCATTGTATAAGAAAAAGACCGAAAAAAATAGCACTGCTACAATTAATTTGCTTACAAAAAGCGTAAATAATTCTAAATTTCGATTTGTAAAAAATATAACTAATACAATTATATCATTTATTTCACAAGCGTATTTTATGAAGAAAATTTAATGTTAAGATAATGATAATATATTAAAATAATAATAATATATTAAAATGGCAAATCTATAATATAATAAAATAATGAAATTATCATTGACAAAATCAAATAATGAAATGATTAATTTAATAACAAAAAACAAACCCTTTTTTGTAGCTAGAATCGGAATAGGAGAAATTTTTTGTTCATATTATTATGAAAAACACGACTTTAAATTAAATAAGAAGGATAAATATTTGATAGAAAAGGTGGGATATAATTTGCATAATTTAATATCAAATGCGGGTATATATATAGATAAAGACGAAGATGCAGAAACTTTTTGTAAAAAGTATATTGAAGCAATAAGTAATGCAGATGTTTTGGCTAAAATGGACTTAAATTGGATATATGAACCACAAAAATATTTTTTGGAGAAATATAAGTTGAAAAGTATTAATTCACGAATTATAGAACCTTATTATTGTAGTCTAGAAGGAATTAAACCTTGGTCTCATTATTTAGTAGATAAAACTGTCTTAATAATTAATCCATTTACAACAACTATGAAAAAACAACTTAAAAAAGGATTTAAAATATTCAAAGATGCAGAAAAACATATTTTTTTATCTGGGCAAAAAATTAAATTTTATAAATCTTTTAATACAATACGCTGCTCCGTGGGCGTCGGCTGCGCAAACAATAGAATTCATAAAAATTGGATAGAAACTTATAATATTATGTGTAATGATATAAGTAAAATAGATTTTGATATAGCATTATTAGGATGTGGTGGATATGGATTACCTTTATGCAATTTTATAAAAATAAACTTACAAAAATCAGCAATATATGTAGGGGGAGGATTGCAATTATTATTTGGTATAATGGGAAAAAGATGGGAAAATATTAGTATGTGGAAACAAATTATTAAAGAAAATAATACAAAATTTGTTAGACCTAGTAAAGATGAAAAAATAAAAAACCAACAATTAATAGAAAATGAATGTTATTGGTAACTAAGAAAATTCAATTCAATATATTATATAAGAATTAATATTAAAATATACAATCTTAAGATTAATTATATATAATTTTAAGATTAATTATATATATATAAAATAATGGTCACTAATAAAAAAAAGAGAAAACCAAAACGAGAAAAAAAAGCACCCGAATATAGATCTAAAAAAGAAAGACAAGAAGAAGTTAAAATTGTGTTAACACAATTATCTGAATTTGAATTAACACCGGCATACGAACCCGTTAAAAAATTATATGAGTTTTTTCGAACTTATATAGACACAGGTGATAGAATAGTAGTTAATATACCATTTCCTATGATAAATAGAAGAATTAAGGGTGTATTAGCAATAAATAAAAGAGAAGATGTAACTATTGCATTATTAAATGAAAAATTTTAATAATGAATTATTTTTATATTTTCAATTTTTTAACGACGACGATGTACTCTTCTAGTACGATTTCTGCGTGCACGGCAGAATTTACGACTATCACGGCGACGGCGTTTTTTTGTCATTTTGCAATGTTTCTTATGTTTTCTGGAACGACATTGTTTGCGAGTTTTACCTGCGCATTTAGAGCGGCGTCTTCTGACTTTTCTTTTGGGAGCCATTATATAATATCCAAAGATTTTTTTTTGTATATTATATTTTTTACGCAAAATTTCTAAATACTATTTTTTTTTGATCTTTCACCTAAAAAAATATTTATATTCTCAAAATTTGTATTATATTTAATACTATTTTTTTCACACCATCTAATACATTTTTGAATATTATTATTTTTTAAATTCTGTAATGTATCATTTTTTCTATCTTTATAATTAATAAGTTTAATAGTAGTTAATATATTATTAATTTGTTGTTGTCCTAAAATAGCATTAATTTCTTTAATACTATTTAGATAATAGTATTGGATAGGAATATTTAGTATTGAATCTATATAGTATTCATTAAAATCAATTTTTTCTAAAATTTTCAGAATATTAATTAATTTGTTTGAAATATTTTCTGTATTTATAAATTTAAAATGTTTACAAATAATATATTTTTCGGAATTTGCATATCTACTAGTATTTGGTTTTGAAATTATAATAGTTTCATAAAAACAACTTAATAAATAAATTATATCTACACTTGCTTTATCAAAAATATCAAATATTTTTAATATAAAATGACCATTATATTTTTGCATAGTAATAGCATATGCTACTTGAGTAAAAATTAATCTAAAAGCCATTTTTTCTTGTTGACTAAAATCTATAGAAAAATCAAACCCACCATCACCTGTAATAATATCCATAGAATTTTTATATTTATCTTTACAATACTGTAAATTTATATGATTATATAAATTCCCTGTATTATCTTTACCATATTCAATATGAATGTTAGGAAATTTTTTCAAGAGCATGTCTGTTTTATTCCAACCAGGAATATTGGAATTATTTCTATTTATTAAAGTCATACCATGATAGTCATCATTAATATTATTTCTAATATATGTTGTTGCTTCTATAAACCCCCCTGGTCCTTCAGCCAGATGAAAAGTTTTAATAGGTTTAGAATTAATGCAAATATTATGGTTATTATATATTTCAATAAGTTTGAAAAATGCACGAGAAATAGGTTTTATTTTACTTATTGAAATTCTTTGTCCGGGAATATTTGTATGAATAAATTCATAAGGATTAGTATATTTTTTTATAGTATCCCAATTACTTAAATTATGTTCAATTAAATTCTTAATTTTATTTAAGTATATTTTTAAACTTGGATTAATTAATGTGTCGTTTTCTTTATCATGCTTATCTTTATCATGCTTATCTTTATCATTATCATTCTTATTAATAATAGATAATTTAAGATTATTAGGTTGTATATTATATTCTATTTGTGGTACTGTAAAGTAAGTCATAATTATATATATTTTTATTTATTTATGTTATTTTTTTTGTTATATTGGTAGATGGTAAAGTTAATTTTTTTTTATATTTTTTAACTTGTCTTAATATTTTTGGTATCGTGGAATCTACTGATAAATCAGTTTGTTTTTCTTCTTCTTCTTCTTGTTCAGGCGTTTTTGACATGAAATTATTAGCAATTTCTTTAGCATTAGGATTTCTAATTTTTTTATAAATAAAATAATTATTTAAGAATGATATTTCTTTTTCCGCACTATTCATTTTATTAGCAGTACCAATATTTGTTAATCTAATACGTTTGTTATCTAACTCTTCTTCCATTATATTGAATAAATCACTAAATGAGCCAATAGATGAAGGAAAACCGGTAGTTTCAACCTCTGCATCATCCATTGGTACAAATCCATAATTTTCCATCATTCTAGTTAAAAATTTAAAATTAACAAGATACTCACTGAAGGTTTTATTAATTGATTCTTGATAGACTTTGATTTTATAACCCAAAGAATTTGAATTATTTGGAAATGTTTTATTGTCATATGATTTTTCTATACCCCAAATTTTTGTTTTATCATCATTTAATAGGAATATACTTTCACCTACTTTTTTTGATTTTAATTTTTTAAATATTTTATTACCATCATAACAGCATCCTATAAAATATCCCCCGATTTTACAGTTTTCACTAACATTTCTAATAAAATTATGAAAAGTATTAATGTTTTCAAAGAAATAATGAATTGAGAATTGATTTGAAACTATATTATATCCATTTTTTCCTCTATTAAATTGGTTATATACTCCTTTACCCAATAAAATTTCATCTTTTGGACCTTCACCATTTAATGCTTTAATTATTTCTTTACCTTTTTCATTAAAACATGCATCTCCTTCTTTTATATTTCGACTGGAATCGCCGTGAATAAACAAACATCTAGGCATACTTTTATATTTTTTTCTAGCCATTAAATATCTTGCACAAGCACCATCTAATCTATTCTCAATATTATCTTTTGCTATATCTATTCCAAATACAAATGATAATTTAGCATTTATCCATTTTTGTAAATCCCCTGCTTTCCCAACTGTCATATCTATTAAAGTATCGCCGTATTTACTAATATTAGTTATTAACTTTCTTTTTACATATTTATTATGAAAATCACGCAAATTACGAGTAGATACTGTTTTCATTTTTCTATTATAATATATATCATTATCAATAATATCAGGAATATTATTACCGGTCGTAATCATTTCTGGAGTAATAGGCTGATGAATTGAACGCCAAACACTTAAAGCTGTTTTATAAGCATTACAAGTTATTTTTTTTTTCCTTTGATAATCCGCTGTTTTATCATATCTTACCCTAATTGGTTTCCATTGCCAAAATTTATCGGCATTTTTTTCAAAACTAAATTCAACAATAGTATTATCTTGAATAACCTGTTTATTATCTTCTGTAAACATCTGTTTATTACCTGAACCAAACTGTTTTAATAAAATATTGCATAAATAAATAGGATATGTTGATGATGGATTTGAAGGTATAAATGGGATAGCTTTATATTGATTTCTACCTGTTTCAACCGTATATGAAATATTATCTTTAATAAGATCATCGCAAGGATTTATAAAACCATCAAATTTTTCATTAAAACCTACATGTAAAATAAGTGTCTTATATTGATTTATATGATTATTTGTATGTAAGTTTTCACCCTCATTAAAAATATTTCCTATAAAATCTTCTCCTGTTTCTGTTTTTTTAGTTCTAACAAGAAAATCAATAGAATTAAATTCTTGTGGTTTCCATTTTAAAGAATAAGGCCAAGTTATTTTTTTTGGTAATGTGAGTTCACCTGTTTTGTTTGATCCCACACTTTTTGTAGCAGGTGTAAATATAAGACCATCTGTTTCATAATCAAACATAGTACCATCATTTATTCCATCTAAAATAATTTTACATTGTGTAAATATATCACTATCGATATTTTTATAAAAAGTTTTAGATCTAATCATTAATTGGGAATTATAATCTTTTATAATACATTCACTATCAAGCGATGACAAAAATATATTTAATTCATCCCATCTAAAAATATTTTTGTCAATATTTTTTGAATAATGCATATCATCTATTTTTATAAAAGGATATTCTTTCATACTTTTTTTATTCTTAAAATAAATATCAAAACATAGAAATAAATTAATGAATTCGCCTTTTTTATTGCAAATAATATGTTCACCATCTAATATAGTATTCCAGCAGTTTTTATGTTTTGTTATACTTCCTGTAAATTGTACCTTCATATTTGTATTGATTAAATATATTTTTCCTATTTTCGATATATATAATAATTTTCGATCACCATCGGCTTTATCTGTTACCGTATATGGAGTATTAATATTAGCTATATTTGAATCCGTATCTAATGGAATAATATTTTGGACCTCTAAACTTATAGATGAAGGGCCTAGAAAATCTCCTGAATGAATTCTTCTATCAGGTACTTTTTGGCCTTCATAAATCAAATGTTTATATTCATTTAATATTGTTTCCATTTCTTTAAATGAACAAGGGAAATTTGTTTGTTGCCAACCAGATAATACTAATTTAATACCGGTTTTTAATTTTTTTATCAGATCAGTAGAATTATAGTTTTTCGCCTCTTTTGTAAGTTCTATTTCTATTTCATAATTTTCCGGATTATTAAATACATTAGCATCTTGTATGCTATATTCGGGAATATAATATTTTTTTTTTCTAGAAGTCTTTATAATACTACAATCAATTTTAAATGGATAATCGCGATGAATAAAAGTGAACCTTTTAATAAATCTAAAATTTTTTTTCGAATCTTTCCAGTTATTAAGTAAATTTTCTATTTCTGGTTTATTTTTATATAATTTTCGCTCTTCTTTAAAATTTACTCTAAAATGGAAATCATGAAAATCTATAGGTTTTAGAAAATCACTACTATCTCTCGTTTTTCTTTTAGAAAACTTTTGCATAAATTCGATATCATGAGGTAAATTTTCTTTATTTAAAGAATTTTCCTTGCAATATTTATGAATATTATGAATACCATGAAGTGTAGTTCTAATATTAGACATTTTTATTCTTCCGGATTTAGGGTCTGCGTATTCATTTTGAATATTTAAAGTATAATTACCATCTTTTGATCCATTCAAAATAAATCCATTAGATTTAATTTTCTTAATAATATTATCAAAATCTATTTTTGATAGAGTATTAAAGTATTTTGTACCAAATCGGACTTCCAATTCATCTTGAAAGTTCAATCTATCCCCTAAATATATTTTTATATATTCTTCTAGATATTCATTTGGAGATTTTTTTTTTGGTTTATTACTCATAAGATATATATAAGAATACTATATTATTTTATATATATTTTCAATTTTATATAAAAAATTTACATTATTGTTTCACAAATCAATTGATATAAATCCTTTTTTGTTTTATATTTGGTTGGGGTTTTCATAGCATTTATATTGAGTGTATGACATATATCTCTAATTTCTTGAGCCTTATATGCAGATATACTTTTTATTGGTTTTTTAATATTTTCAACATTAAATAATTTTTCTTTAAAATCATCGATTATTTTTTTATTTGTTTCATTTTCTAAAAATAAACCATATTTTTCAAGATTATGAAAATATTTAATAATACATGTTTTATTTTCAGGATAACTCATATTTTCGTAATATATTTTATCATTTATAAATATGAAATTGTATTCTTGGATATATAACATTATTTCAAGTATATTTAAACATAGAATACGTTCATTTGCAAGATTTGCTTCAATATCACAAATTTTTACTTTAAATTTTTTAATATCTTTTTTTCTTTTTCTGATAGGTTCAATAAATTTAATTTTATATTTTTTTTCTACTGAAAACTCTTTATTTTTTAAATCAAAATATTTTCCTTTTCCATATTTAAAAATAATCCAACACCAAAATAAATTATCTTTGTGTTCGGGAATATGAAAATTATGTTGTTTGATATTTATTTTCTTTTTAACTTCTTCAATATCTATATTTTTTTCATTATTTTTGACATTTTTGTTGACATTTTTGTTGACATTTTTTTTATTAAGAATATTATCCATAATAGACATAATATTCTTATTATTGAAAGCATACTTATTAAAAATATTTTCTAATATTTCAATGTTATTACTCTTATTATTGCTCTTATTATTGCTTTTATTATTGCTCTTATTATTGCTTTTATTATTGCTCTTATTATTGCTTTTATTATTGCTCTTGTTACTCATCTTTATAACATATAATTATTTATTTCTTTATTATCTTTGTTAATTATAATTTGGTATTAAAAAAGTTATTACTTAATTTATTTTTTATCGATTCAATATCATTCAAAGTTTGTTCTTGAGTTGTTATATATAATATGGTTTTTCTTAATATTTCTATAATATTTTTATTAAAAGAATTCATGTTAATAAATACCCCATTACGATTCTCAGTATATGGAATATTATTTTCAATTAAAACTTGAAATATTTTAATATGATGAATTTTGTTTAAAGATTCTATTTTATTTTTAATGTCTACTATTTCTTTATGAAGAAGGACCATATAGTTTGTGTATACAGTAAAAATTTTAAGTATATATTTTTGTGTTTTATTATTTTTATTCTATAATAACTTTAGTTTTCATTTTTGATTTTTTTGGTATTTTAAGTTCTCCCAAAACAGATATAGTTTTATCATGTAATTCATATCGAATTCCTATTACCTTTATATTTATTTCTTCTTCTTCTTTTATTTTTGCAAAATATTCATTTTTAAAATGATGGTCGCGTGCGATAAAAACAGTAATAGGTGACACTTCTTCTTTCGCATATGTAGCTCGTAATCCAGCTCGTGTAATATTTAATACTTTGCATTTTATAATTTGACCTTCAACTGGATGACATAATAAACATTCAAATAATACATCAAACATAACATCGTTGGATACAACTAAACCAGAGGAATATGAGATAATATTTATTGAATTAGTTTTAATATATCCTTCTTTGGAACATTTATTATATAAATCGTTTTCTAGAGTACGTTTAATATTTTCTTTAATATTACCTCCAATATTTTGAAAAGGCATGCTGATTTTTCTAGATAATATATTTTTTATATAAACACTGCCTTTTCTGTATTTTTTATAAAATTTTTTAGTTTTTTTGGTAATTGTGGCTTTTGTACTCATTATATATATATATATTGACTAGTTATTTATTTTTATTTTTTTTCAATTTTAATATTTGAAATATTATTTATACTATCTTCTAATGTTCCAAAAAACCAACGCTTACCATTAATATTATTTTGATCTAAATGACGTAATAAAAGTTCTGTTTCAATACATAATTGCGTTTCAGAAATAGCTGTAATTTTTTTTTTGGATTTTTTTTTTGAAGTACTAATTTTTTGTTCAAAATCAGTTGATCCATATATAGATTTAATTTTTAATGTCGAAGACCTTTTTCCTTTCTCTTCTAAAATATACTTTTTTTCTGGCTTAAAATGATGAGCAAGTTTATTTATACGTGTATATGTTACACGCCGATTTTCTCCTGCAGAAGGACATCTTAATCCTTTATTAGTACGTTGCCCTTGTTCTAAAAAAGTTTTTTTAGTTTTAAATACAATATTTTGACTATTTGAAGGTAAAGTTAAAAATCCTATCAAATCGTTATATTCACTTTTATCTTTAATCTTAAATTTAGAAAATAATAATCTACCTAAGCTTTGTGGAATTATATCAGATATTTTCCAAATATGCGGAGTAGTTTTTGTGTCTAATAAAATTATTGTATAACCTAATTTACTATATTTTTTTTTATAATCTGCACAAGCAAAACCTGTATAAGTTTTATCTTCTAATTTATATTTATTTATAATAGTTATTAAAGCCATCTTAAATTTATTATCTAAATCGGTCTTTTGATAAAGATTATTTAATATTAATATTTTTTTATTGATTGATAATATATCAAACAAATGTTCTAATCCATATAAAACTAATTGATCAAGGTCAAAATTATTATATTTATTAAGATTATATATTGCCCATGCAGCAGTTTGTACCCAATCCTTTTTTTTAGTAATTTTACTTGGTGTAAATAAATGTTTAAATTGTTCTTGTAACGTATAAATATAATTTGTATCTTCAATATTTCTCTCTGCAGATTTACTTTCTTTTACATTTTTTGGTAATTGAAATGATATAGTTTTTATTTTAAGATCAAGTGGTTTTTTTCTTTCCAATAATGTAATGTGTTTACCCTCAATATCAAGTGGTTGATAAAGATAATATTGTCCTATATTTACAAGAGTACCTAGTCGATCTAACATATCGCTTATATATTCGTTTTTATCATTAATTAATATATCTAATGCCATGTTAATCTGTTCATCCGAATAATTTTTAACAGCATTAATTCTCGATTTTAAATCATCTTTTTCATAAACATATTGTTCTCTATATAATTTTCTTATTCTTTGTAATATTTTTTCAATATTCATAATAATATAATTTTCTGTATATGTATTTGTTATAATTTCCCCATCAAAAATTTTATTTGGAGAGCAAGAAAATTCACAGTTCATAAAATCGCAAATAATACTATTATTTTTATGTCCAATATCAAAATTTATATTTTTTCCATTAGATAATATTAAATTAACAGTTTTATTTATTTTTGCAGATATCATATTCTGTTGATTAGAGTTAATTAAACAATCTACTGCATTTTCTTTTAATATACGGGTTATAAGTCCTATTCTAATAGATTTATATTCAGCCAGTCTGTATACATAGAGATCAATAGGTTCAATATCATTATCTAATTGGCTACCATATAGATATATTTCAACATTTCTTTTATTATATGGTAGAGAACAATGACTTTTATTTCTTACAGCTCTTCCTATAATTTGATCCATTCTATTAATATTAAACCACGGTTCTAATATATGAACTTGTCTAATATTTTTAAAATCCAAACCTTCTGATCCTGCTTTTGATATAATTATCACTTTTACTTTTTCACCATTTATATTCTCAGGATGGGTACATGCTTTTAATTCCAATTTATTATTAGGTGATAATAATTTATCGCCTGTTATCATAATATATTTCGCACTATGTTTCTTATTAATTTTCATAGATTTGACAGGCGCTTTTTTGAATAGAGATTTATCTCTCGATCCATATCTTGTTATGCCTATTTCTTCAAGCGCTAGTGCTACAGGGACACAACCACCATCAATATAATTAGAATATATTAATGTAATACCTTCATTATTGAGTATATCTTTAATTATAGAATATATTTTACTGCTGTATTTATATAATGGTGAATCTTGTTTTCCAGCACTACTAAATATCCTTCCAAATTTGTTTTCAATATCATTCACATATTCAAAATTTTTTTTTGTATTTTGAGAATAATGCATAACTCGTTTTAATCCATTTTTTCCATATAAATATTTTTCAATATTCACAGGATTATTATTTAAATCTTCGTGCGGATATATAATATTTAAAGCCTGTAAAGGTCCATCAATAACTGTATATTGAATACCCTGACGTTGTTCATTAAGTATAGGATGCTTTTTCTTCTCTCTTTCAATTATATAGTTGTAAGCTTGTTGTTGATAATCACTTAATTTTATAATTACTAAATCAAGATACTTAATTTTCATATGATCGGTTATTTCTAATCCATTAATTTGTGTGGTTGGGTAATTCCATTTTGCATGTTCTTCCAATTTTTTTAAAGAATGGGGATTTTCTGCTTCATAAGGCCAAATTCTATATGGAAATGTAAATGGATTTTCTCCACTTACATATGAAACATAACCTGTAATTTTTTGTATTAATAAGTCTTTACCTATATTTTTCCCTTTCTTATTTATAAGAAAATCGCCTTTTTTATCAAAAATATCAGAAATTTCAATAGGAAATCTTTTATCATTGAGATTCATTAAATTTGCTAACCAAATAATTTCTTTCGCGTCATTAAACATAGGGGTAGCCGTTAATAATAATAATTTCATATTTTCAGCATGACTTACTAAATCCAACATATTTTGCGTGGTTCGTCTAGTTTTTGAAATAGCGCGTATATTATGAACTTCATCAATGACAAGTAATCTATTTGAGAATTCTTTTTTAATAATAGCTATTTTTCTTCTATTATTACTTTTTTCATCGGCAGTTTTTTTCATTTTAATTAAATTATTAATTTTATTAGCAAATTCAATATAACCCATAAATTCATACGATTGTCTTATGATTTTTTTGATTTGTTTAACAATTTTTTCTTTTGTAAGATCTTTAATATTCATTGGATTAACTTCTTTTATAAATTTATTACCTGTACATGCTTTAATATTCCATAACCCATTAATTTTTTTTAGTTTTCTATCATCAAATAATTGTAATTTATAATTTTCTTGAACGACAGGACTTGCAATAATAATAATTTTCTTCTTGATACCTAGCTGTTTATAATAGGTACGCATTTCTTCACATACAGATATTGATGAACAAGTTTTACCCGTACCTAATCCGTGAAATAAAAGTAAACTATTGAAAGGTGTTTGGAAAGATAAAAAATTTCTTACAAACATTTGATGTGGTTCTAGTTCAAATTCAATATTTGGATCACATAATTTATTTGATTCTTGTTCTATATTTTCAATTTCTTTTCTTGTTTTTTTTGGTATTTTTACTTCATTAAATTCTTTTTTTCTAGAAATTTTTAAAGTAAAATTTGGATCATCTAAATGTGGATAACGAATTTTTTCATCAATGCTTTGCAGTTTCTTTTTATTCTTATTTTCAATACATTTTAATACTTCTTGATGGTTTTTTATATTAATATTAAATGTATCATCTGAATTATTAAAATTTTTAATTAAATCGGGACAAAATGTTATTTTCTTTTTTTTCTTTTTAAATATAGGTTTACTCGATTTTTTACTAGATTTGTTTGCTTTTTTACTAGATTTGCTTGATTTTTTACTAGTTTTAATATCTTCTTTTTTTGCAGACATATTAATATATTATGAGAATAAACTATATTTATGTAAAACTTTATCTATATTTTTAATTATTTGAATACGTTCAAAATTATAAGGTCTAATTAATTTGATACAATCTTCTAAATTTAACCATTTCATTTTACTGACTTCACTTTCTTGAAAACCACTACTTGAATTATAATCACTAATATGACCTATAAAATATTTATGTTTATATGATTTATAATTCGATCCAGTAAAAATTTCTTCAAATGGTATTATATTTTTTATTAAATTAATATCGTTTCTTTGAAAACCAGTTTCTTCCGAAAACTCTCTTAAACCACAATTAATATCATTTTCTTGATAATTTCTTCGACCTTTTGGAAATCCCCATTCGGGTTCAATCCAGTTTGTAGTGCTTGCTTGTATTATTTGCTTCAAATTAAAAAAAGTACCATCATAAAGATGAATACCTTCTTTTATATTATTAAATTTATTCCTAGAAAGATTTTCTTCTGATTTGTATTGAGTTCCAAAATAGTCTCCCCATAAATCTTTCCATAAATCAGCAAAATCTTTAGTAAGCAACTTATTTTTTTCACTTATAGTCATTTCATTAATTAAATTTTGGATATAAGTTTGGTTATATAAAGGATACTTGCCTCTTATGAATTCTACATAACCTAAACTATCTTTTCTACAAATTAATAGGTACTTAAAGTTATTATATTGTTTATTAAAAGCAATGATACCAGAACTAATAATTGGTTTAGAACATTGATTATAACTATGACCGATTTTTCCGCAATTATTACAAAACTGATTATTATGGTTCTTTATATTCATTTATATGTTAAAATGAATATCTTTTTATATCATTTGCTATATAATGGGTTTGAATCCAAATATTTGGTTACCTAATCTAAAATTTACACTACAAACGATAGCTATTACATATCCTTCTCATCCTAATGATGTATCAAAAAGAAAATATTATGATTTAATTCAAAATTTACCGGTTTTTTTTCCATTTAATCCTATGGGAAAAAATTTTTTAGATTTATTAGATAAATATCCTGTAACACCGTATTTAAGTTCTCGAATGTCATTTATGAAATGGATTCATTTTATTTTTAATAAAATCCATGAACAATTGGATCAACCTATCGATGAATTTTACGATAGTTTAGAAAAATATTATGATCAATATAAGCCAAAAGAAATACGCAATAGAGAAATAATAAAAACTCGAAAAAAATATATACAATTTGCTACTGCGTCAATAATAATATTAGTAATTGTTTATTTTTATAAAAAATAATATATTATTATATAATTTAATGGTTTTTAAAAGAACACGTAAAAGAACACGTAAAAGAATACATAAAAGAAGAATTAAACGTAAAAAGTATAAAAGAACGTGTAAAATAAATAAAAAAATACGTAAAAAATATAGACATATGAAATATGCGAAATATAAAAAGAGAATATCTAGGAGAAAAAAACAACGTAAACAACGCAGACGACAAAAAAAACAAAGAGGTGGTGTTGCTTTTTTAACAGAAGATTTTCATGAAACAATAGTTGGAAGTAGAGGAGGCAGTTGGAAGTTTAACGCAAATAAACCATTTGATCAAAATCCTGAAAAAGTAAGAGGAAGGAGAAGAAGTGTAGAAACACAAAAACCTTAATAAATTCTTTTTTCGTATTATAATATATAATGGTATGTAGAAAAACTAGAACTCGCAGAAAGTCTCGCCGCGGTGGGCGCAGAACTAAACGCAGAACTAGACGCAGAACTAGACGCAGAACTAGACGTGGGGGAAGAAGAAGAAGACGTCAGAGAGGAGGAGCTGGAGCACCAGCTGATGACGGGAGTGTAGAAAACCCAGAAGAGATGACGTCGGTTGCGGGTGCGGCAACACCTCAACAAGGCGGAAGAAGAAAAAGAAAGTCGCAAAAAGGAGGAAAAAGAAAGATGAATGCTTTTTTTAAACAAATGTTAGCAGCAAAAAGACAAGGGAAGAAAGAATTTACTTATACGAAAAAAGGCGGTAAATCGCAGAGATATGTTGGTAGAAAACATGCTCGTTTAGGTATGGTATACAGAAAAGCTTAAAATACATATATTTTAGATTATTTTAGATTATTTTAGATTATTTTAGATTATTTTAGATTATTTTAGATTATTTTAGATTATTTTAGATTAGATTTGATTTGAAAAAATTTTATATATATTTAAATAATATATATGAAAATTAATTTTGTTATATTTTTAATTACTGTTTTTTTGGTTGCAAATACATATTATGATGGTAAATTTACAGAATATGTATTAAAAGGTAAAAAATATTATAAAATGGCCACTTTTGCCTTTGTAGGTTTGAGTATTTATTTATTCATTAATAAAAATCCCAAAGAGACGAAAAATTTAATAGCTCATGCAACAGATTTAATAAGATACATGCCTATTGATTCCAATACTAGTGACATGTTAACTCCTATATTTGATTTTACAAATGCAAACGATAAATTAAATAAAATGTATAAAAAACAGCATATTAATTCAACTCCGCAAATGAAAAGAATGATGCATTCAGGGAGCAATACAGTTAAAAGATCAGTAAGCGAAACAAAAAAAAAATATGTTGCATCTCAACAAGGTTGGAAATGTAATAATTGCGGAAATCAATTAAATCATACTTTTCAAGTAGATCATAAAATAGATTTGCAATATGGCGGAACAAACGAAGTATCTAATTTAGCAGCATTATGTAATAATTGCCATGCCATTAAAACCTCCTCAAATAATTTATAAATATTTAATATAATCAAAATATAAATGATAATATTAAGTTTAATAGCTTATATACCATTGATACTTATCTCATTATTAGTTGTATATGCTATAATAAATAGCATATGGTCTTATTATATGACAGGAAATATTCCAAATAATATTTTAAAAGCTATGAAACTTTTTAGATGGATGGTTTTTAAATTACTTTTACCTATTAAATGGCTTTTACAACTTTTATGGTGGTTATTTCCAATTACTCCTAATTTAAGGAATAAATTTAATGAATATTGGTTTGATTCAAAACATCCGTGGCCTAAAGATGGTACTCATAAAACATTAGTTCCACTAGGAGCTTGGGCTGATATAAATATAGCTAGATCGGGGTTATTATTATTAATTATAGCTTTTATCACAATATGTTCACTAATTTTTAAATATGGCTATCCCAATACATTAGTAACATATTCGCGAATAATAAATATTTCATTACTAGTTCTTGGAATGATTTTTATCTTATTAACATTTATTGCATTTCATAAAAATTTACTATCGGGTATAAATAACAATCCTTTTCCAACGTATGGAAATTATGCACAAAAAAATAATTGGTTTATAAACTCAGGAGGTTCCATATTGTTTTATTCTATAGGAGTTAGTTTAGCATTGGCTATATTAACTATAATTAGTTATTTAGTGATAAAATATAGTTTATTTAGTGTGGGTGGTCTGACAGTATTGATGATTGTATCAGGATTGGCTGGTTTATTAATTTTTTATAATATGTTGAAGAGTAATCCAGTAATAGAAAAAATGATGAAAAAAAGTAAAATATTTTCTTCACTTTTCTATTTGGTATTTATAATTCCTTGTTTATTTGGCGATACTGTACGATTTTTGTATAATCATCTTAGACATACTCCAAAATTTGTATATAGTGTTTTAGGTACAGAAATTATATTAATATTACTCTTTTTAGTGTTACCTATGTTAAAAAAATATATCTATACGCTTATGCCACCTAAGGATAATAAAAAAATTCTATTAAAAAGAAAACTTATGAGTTCACAAGAAGATTTACATAATTTAAAAACTAAAATTCAAGAAATAAAGAAAATGTATCCTACAGGTGGAAAAATTATTGATGATTATGGATGGAAAAATATTATATCAAATAATTTGAATGATCCAAAGAATATTGAAGAATTACAAATATTATTAATTAATTATGGTTATACAACAAAACAAATGTGTCAAAAAAATCCATATATTAATGATAAAGAGATCTGTGAGAAAAATATAAAATCGATGATCAAAATAATAAAAACATATACTCCTATTCTGGTTGGTGCGCAGCAAAAAGTAATAGAACTAAACTTATATATAAAAGATTTAGAAAATCAAATGAAGAGATTGGCTGATTTACAAAAAGGTAAAGTGTTGTTGATGAAACCTGTTTATTTAAAGAATAAAAGATATGTAGGCGGTTTTCATGAATTTCATACAAGTAATTATGATATTGAATATAGTTATAATTATGGGATAAGTTGTTGGGTATTTATTAGAGCACAACCTCCTAGTTTTGGCGAATCATATAATAAGTATACATCTATTTTAAATTATGGAGACAAACCAAATTTGTTATATAATGGATCTAAAAATACCTTACAAATAAGAATGAATAATGGGAACAATAAAAAAAAACTTATTCATAATATCAAAAAATTTCCATTACAAAGATGGAATAATATAGTTATTAATTACGATAGTGGTATATTAGATATATTTTTAAATTCAAAATTAGTTGCATCATATCCTAATATCTTGCCTTATATGAATATGGACAGGTTATCGATAGGTGAGGATAATGGTATAGGAGGTGGTATATGCAATGTAGTTTATTTTCCTGCAGTTTTATCCAAAGAACGAATAGATATTAATTATAAATTATTGCAAAATAAATATACTCCTATTATTTAGATAATTTCTAACTGTATATTATATTATGAATTTTAGAAAAATATTTATGGGAATACTTATTGTTTTAATATTGTATTTAGTATATACTTATATTTTTAGAGATTCTACCAGTAGTAATCTATACCGTGGAGGCAATGCCAAACAAGCACAAGTTATTGATCCTAAGAAATTACCGGGAAATAAAGGATCTGTTGATTTTACTTTTTCAATATGGATATATGTAAATAGTTGGCAATATAGATATGGCAATGAGAAGACAATTTTTAGAAGAGTAAGTAAGAAAGGAAATGATGTAATGCCCGAAGTCGCTTTAGCAGCTTCTACAAATGATCTTAAATTAACACTTACACATTATCCAAAAGAAGGTACAGATGATGTAGGTCAAACAGATTCTTGGATGGTACATAATATTCCTCTCCAAAAATGGTGTCATATTTTAATGTCTACAAATAATCGTGCTGTAGATACCTATATAGATGGAAAATTAGTAAATACCCATGTTCTTGCGGGTGTTCCAAAAACAGACGCCGAAGCACCTGTATTATTAACTCCTGATGATGGATTTTCTGGTGAAACATCAAAATTTAGATATATAGCTCGTAGTATAAATCCAAGAGAAGCGTATGAAATTTATAGAGAAGGTCCGGGAGGAAACTGGTTCACTGATTTGTTAAGTCAGTACAAACTGAAGTTTTCTTTCTTGAAAAATAATGAAGAAGTCAACAGTTTTGAAATTTAAATATATAAATACAACTTAAATCTAAATATATTAATAATTTTGAAATATAAATATTAATAATTTGAAATCTAAATATATTATTAATATATATTAATAATGTCTTATGGAAATTTTGCATCAAATTATAGAAGTCCGTTATCAAATTTAGGTAGAGGGGCAGCTAATACAAAAAGAGGTATTTCAGGTTTATTTGCCAAATTTAGGAATAATAAACTTGTTTCAGGAACAACAGATTTTTTATATTCAAATTCTTTAGTTGCAAAAGTATGTTTTTTGGTATTAATAATTATGGTATTTATGGTATTTATGCGATTAGGTACTAAGTTGGTTGTATGGTTATTATCTCCCAATAAGAATCCTTATGTATATAGAGGAAAAAAGGATGGGGAAAAAAGAATTAGAGTATCAGTAAATCCAAAAACAAAAAATTCTGTACCTATATTCAGATCTGTTAACGAAAGAGATGGTCTAGAATTTACATGGACGGTATGGTTATATATTAAATCACCAGCCGGCGATACTGATAAAATGGCGCGCCGTTTAACAAGATCCCAATGGGATAAAATGTCAGATAAAGACAAAGACGATCAAGAATTTTATAAAAGTGCTACAAGACAACATATATTTCACAAAGGATCATCAGAAAAAGGTTATCATTATGATATAGGTGAGTGGAAGGGTCATAATGTAACAGATATGTATTTCCCTAATAGTTCGCCTGGATTATATCTTATTGAAGGAAAAAATACATTGGTTATTGCGATGAATACTTTTAATTCAATTATTGAAGAAATTCATATTAATGATATACCATTAAATAAATGGATAAATGTAGGAATACGTGTAAAAGGTTTAGTAATGGATACATATATAAATGGGACAATTGTTAATAGACACCAATTTAAATCAGTTCCAAAACAGAATTATGGAGATGTATTTATTAATCACGGTGGTGGATTTAAAGGTGATTTATCTGATCTTCGTTATTTCCATTATGCTTTATCTGGCGTTGAAATTGAAAATATAGTAAAGGCGGGGCCTGATTTAAATAGTTATGAAGATGGAGGAGGATATCCTAAATATCTTGCCTTAAGATGGTTTTTCAATAATGGCGCCAATGCTTATTATGGTAATTAATTCAATAAATTTATAAATTTCTAAAATAATTTTATAAATTTCTTTTATAAATTTTCTTTACATAAAGAAGACTTTGGTTAAATATATAAAAAAGAATGTTTATATACAAAAAACGCATCAAAACTATTAAAAATTCCATATTTTATTCGTTAATAAAATACAAAAATGAAATTTTAGGGTTTGGTAGAAGATATTATGGGTTTGGAGATAGAACTATAAACAAAATCAAATTGGATAAGAATTTTAATATTATTGAAAATTGTAATATAACATTTAGAGGCGAAGATCCAAGATGTTTTATATACAAAGAAAAATTATATATATTAGATAATTGGTTAAATGATATGTATTTAATCGATTATGATAATAAAAAATATATAAAAATAAATATTAGTGGTAAAAATTTGTCTTTTATAAATCATAATAATAATTTATATTTTATGCATTGGATTAAACCTTTTATACTATTTAAATTTAATATTGAAACAGGTAAAATTACAAAAATAGCTGTGGATGATGATAAAAAAACATATAACTATGAATATAGAGGAGGCACGCCTGGATATAAAATCAATGATAATGAATATTATGGATTTGGACATCGCACCAAACAGGCATGGCATTCAGATCCTAATACAAATCATACTATTTTTAAATGGATAGTTAATTTTCAAGATGAAAAACCAAGAATAAAAATAATTGATATAAAACAACCAATAAATTCTAAAAAAATATGTGATCCAACAAGTGTAATAGAAATAGATAATAAAAAATATTTGATTACTGCTGAAACAGATCGAATTTGGTATTGTGAACAAGATTATATTACAAATGTATATGAAATTAATGATTAGTGAAATCGACAAGAAAAATGCAATTAATAATAATTATATTTTAGTATTAATTTATGTTCTTAATTTTGGATTAATACATACTTCTAATGTTGGAAAAATTTGTTTAGATACACATGTATCATTTTCTTTCATTTTGACACATGTTCTATATGATCTATCAGTGCCTATATAACAATAACTACCTTTTTTTGACTGTTGAATTTCACTTTCTGTTGAAATATCGGCTTGAATATTGTTTGAATTATTTTTTTTAGATGTATCAGAAGATTCGTTCAAATTGGGCATGTTTTTCCCTTCTTCATCAACAATATTTTCAATAGATGATGTTTCGCGTTGATCTTCTTTTTGACTTTCATCCAATTCAATATTTTTTTCCTTATCGGTTTTTTCCTGTTTTTCTTCTTCTGCGTTTTCTGTTTCTTTTGATTTTGAAGTTCCAAATACATTAATTCCAAAATATTTTTCTAAAATATCAACACCTTCTGTAAAATATAAAAATAAATTATATGCCAGAAAAAGAATAGCTCCAATAATTAAAACAATTTTAATAATATATCCGCTTTTCTCTCCAGAAGATGAATTGGTAATATTAGGACTTATAGATTCGGTTGAGTGTAATGAACTCACTGAAGGTGTGACATTTTTCATAGATTTGGGCATTTGTATATTGCTTGCCATATACAAATATATTATATTTTATTAAATGAAATAAAAATTCAACTTTATTTATTTATTGCTAAATGATAATAGATTAAATACAAATAAATTATCATTTAATTTTATTTTTAAATTTTAATTTTTAAATTTTAATTTTTAACTTAGCGGCGACGGCGGCGACGGCTAGTGCGACGGCGGCGGCGACGGCGGGTCTTACGCGCACGACGACTACGACGACGACGTCCTCCTTTTAAAGCTTTACGAGCGGTTCTTCTTCTTGCCATTATAATATAAATATAGAAAAAAAAAAGAACGCAGCTAAAATTGCTAAATTTATTAATAAATAAATATCAATATAAATAATTTATCTGCAATTCGAGCCATTAACGACGCGGGAACAGTTTGTAAATATGTTTCCATGAACATTGCATGTAGAAGCTGGTTCAACAGTATTAAAACACATTTCTTTTCCACAACAGTTTGTAATCTGGTTGAGAAAAGCAACGCTAACCCCGACCGTTGGAAAAAGTCCATGTTTCATATTTCCTCCCTGATCTATAACCGATCCTACAGTAACGGTTTTGTTACCCCCTCTGCCATTTGGCATCTGCTCTGTTCCTTTATTTCCAGCCGAAGGCGCCCATCCATAAAGTGCGTTTTGTTTTCTTTGTGTTGTTCTCATTATACTATTAAATAAGAAAAAAATGTTTTAACTTAAATATTTCTTGGTATCATTTCTGTTAATGTACTCATTTTGTCTAAGCGTTTGATAGTTTTTTCTAAATTATTATTTGTTATACTATTATTAAATAAATAATCAGTATTTGGAGTAATTTCATTTTTTTTTATTTGTTTATATATTAAATTAATTTTTGATTGTACTAATTTTACTAAATCTATATTATTAATTATGGGAATTTTATCATCCAATGTTTCCGTTAATAAATTAATTGCGTAATAAATAATATATTTTCTTCGTTTTCTAACTCCTTGTTTGTATTGTAAACAAAATAAGTTTAATAAAGCCTTTATTATTTTATATAGTCCTTTATTCCTATTTTTTGCTTCTAATAGTAAACTATCCCATACCATCCATATTATATTTTTCTGAAATTTATTATCTACAGGTATATGTCGTCTTTCACCAAAAATTTTTTTTTTATCGCGTTTACATATATCTTCAAATCCTAGAATCCATTCTAACCACCAACAAGCTGTATTACTATTTTTTTCGGCGCGTGTAATATTCCATGAAAATTCATTTATAGCTATAAATAATTCTTTTGGGTCTTCTTTTTGAAAAATAGTTTTAGCATAATTAACATTATCAGCTGTTAGTTTGTATGCTATTTTAGTTATATTAAAATCTTCTGCACTAACTTTTATGTTATCAAATGGGTGTTTTTTTTTAGATAAGCATAATACGCATATTATTTCAGCAAATAATTTTCTTATTTTAATATTATTTCTTAATTTTAAAATATTGTCTCGATAACCATTATTAACAATACTTTTAAAATTAGATAAACGTAAATCTAAATAAATAGGTAATTTTGGATTTCCTAAATGAATATATTTACTAGAAAATAGAAATAATATATCCCATACTTCCACAAAATGTCCTGCGCAAATAAATTCCCCAGCCCAATAACAAGATTGTTCTATTTTACCATTATTTAAATTCTTTAGTAATTCTTTTTTTGCATCCGATTTTTTATATTTTGAAAAAGTAATACCTTTAAAATGTTTTAATAGTCTTTTATCTGATATATTATTTTCATTCATTTTTATATTACATTTAATATAAAAAAAATAACATTAATACATATAAGAGATGAAAAATGTGCTCAAACTTTTAAAAAAAACTAGTAAAAAATTTATAAAATTAAATTGCTGGACAAAAATAGCATTAATTATGGGAGTAATATTAGTAATACTAATGATAGCTAATCATCATAAACAAAAAAAGGAAGGTTTTGCACAGCAAAAAAAATATGTTCTTAAAGAAAATAATGATATATATGACGAGTTTTATTGTTCTCTATACGATGATTTAGTATATGATCCAAATAAAAATAAATTTGAAATAGACGAAATAAAATATAATATAAAACCAAATAAATCTTCAAAAATTCTTGATATTGGTTCAGGTGGCGGTCATCATGTGAATTTATTTAATAAAGAAGGATATAAAGTAGAAGGGCTTGATAAATCAAAATTTATGGTTGACTATGCAAAAAAACGCTATAATAAATGTAACTTTAAACATGGCGATGCAACAGATGCTATGGTATATTCAAGTAATTCATTTACAACAATTACATGTCTTTATTTTACAATTTACTATATTAAAAATAAAAAACAGTTTTTACAAAATTGTTATGATTGGTTAAAGCCTGGGGGGTATTTAGTGATTCATCTGGTTAATAGAGATAAATTTGATCCTATTTTAAATTCAGCAGATCCTCTTCAGCTTGTATCGGCACAAAGACATGCAAAATCAAGAATAACTAATTCTTTGGTTAAATTTAAAGATTTTCAATATAAAGCAAATTTTAATCTAGATAAAACAAATAATTTAGCAGAGTTTGATGAAACATTTAAAGATGATACTACGGGCCATATCAGACAAAATAAACATAAATTACATATGGAAACACAAAAACATATACTATCTATAGCAAAAAATATAGGTTTTATATTACATGGAAAAATAGATATGGTATCTACACAATATCAATATCAATATTTATATGTATTATATAAACCTGAATAAAATTATTAATATTAATTCAAACCGTTTGTAAAAAAACCTAACCAATATATAACTATGTCGACAAAAGAAGGAAAAGCAAAAGAAGGAAAAGCAAAAGAAGGAAAAGCAAAAGAAGAAAAAAAAGAGGAAGAAGGAAATGTATTAACTAGTGGATTAGAAGGAGCAGCGGCTACTGCTAAAAGTGCTGCTGAAAATACAGCATCTGTGATCGGAGATGTCGCAAGCAATGCTGCATCTGTAGCTAGTAATGTGGCAGAAAACGTTACATCTGTAGCTAGTGATGTGGCAGAAAATGCTGCATCTGTAGTTGGCGATGTCGCGTCAGAAGCTCAAAAAGTAGCATCTACAGCAGCGAGTCGTACTGCTCGTATAGGAGCTGATGCAGTTGTGAATGCAATGCCAGATGCACCATCAACAAGAGAAGTTCATCAAAAACTTTCAAAAAAAGCTATGGGATATGCTAAAGGAGCATTGGCAGCTGCAAAAGTAGTACCTAATACGGGATTAGCAATGTTTGAAAAAGTAAAAAAAGATGTAAAATTTAGAGAAAAATTGAAAAAATTTGGCTTAAAATTATGGACAGCTACAACCGATGGTGTTTGGTTTTTGTATAGAAAAGGATTGAAATTTGAACAACCTGTTCAAACAATGATAATATCTGGAGTTAAATTAGCTTTTGTACCTCTCCGATTTTTAGGAATATTTATTGGAGGTATAATAAAGGGTGCTTGTGCTGTAATTCCTCCCTGCGCCTTAGCTTTGAGATTAGGTACAACGGCTGGGAAAATAGGTCGTCGTGCTTTATTAACAGCAAATACCGTAGGAGAAGGTATTGCAGCGGGTCAAAAAGTTGTAAATACAGCCGGAGAAGTTGGAGTTGGAGCTGTAGAAAGTGTTAATACCGGATTAAAAGTAGTTAAACAAGGTCAAGATTTAGCAATAGATGCGACAGAAGGGATAGGAGAAGCATTGGGAGCGCAAGAAAGTGAAGGTAAAAGTCAAGAAGGGGGAAAAAAACTAAAAAGAAGAAGAAGAAGAAATAAAACAAAAAAGAAAAAAGGAGGGTACAAAAATGGAAAAAAACGAGGTAAAAAAAAAAGAAAAAGAACCAGAAAAAAATATCGGAGAAAAAAGTAATCAATTCGTATTTTATTTAATTTTTTATTATACTTATTAAATAAAATGTCTGATGCAAGTTTTCCTTTACTAAGTGAAAAAAACGATAATACCGAATATGGTAGTCAAGCTGTACCATCGTGGGATGATTTAAAAGGACAATATGAAAAAAGATGGGCTCAACAAAAAGAAAAATTTCAAACGCAATTAAAATGTAATTTTTTTGCATTAACTGAAAGATATGCATCTGGGAAACAAGAAATATTTATGTTATGTGTACCTGAAAGACTCGAAAAGTTATATCTGTCAGCATTTTTAGAATTATTTCAATCTCAATATACACCACATGTAGGAGAGGTTGAAAGACTTGCTGGTAAAAAAGTAAAAAGACTTTATATTACATTGCCTAATACTTATCATGATTGACTATCTTCTTCCTCTTTTGTTCATTATGAACATAACAACGAAATAAAATATAAAATTAAAAAACGCTATTGTCCAGGTTGTTGTTGGTGTTTATTTGAACGTGATCAAGATAAAGATAATGATAGTGATAGTGATAGTGATGATAACAGACGTCATAAAAATAACCAATAAAAATTTAATAACACGAAATAAGTAATAATAACAATAAATATATGTTATTATTATTCAATTATGCTTAGAGATATAATATTATTTGTAATAGTATTATTAGTTCTTATAATCATGATATATAGATTGAAATATCCATTTTGGTCAAGACAACCCGTTTTTCATTATCATAATATTAGATATTGGTTATTTCCGCCTGGCATTATACAACATGGTCAACCTGAAAGAAATAAATTTTATAATTCAAAAATATTTTTTGATTATTATCGTCGCATATCTACTGAAAAAAAAGCACTATTTGCAACTTTTATTCAGAAACATTTTCTACCAAAAAATGCTGAAAAATATAAGCCTTCAAAAGATGGAGTACTGAATTATTTTAAAAATCATAATAAAAAATCGTATTTGTCGATTTTATATGATAATGCATTTAAAAAAAAAATAATAGGTACGATGAGTACTAGGCCTTTAATTTGTTATATAGGAGATGATACTAACAAAAATAAAATTAATCTCTATTATGTCGATTTTTTATGTGTTCATCAAAAATATAGAAAAAAAGGTTATGCTCCAAAAATTATTTATAGCCATTATGTTAATCATAGAACTGTTAATGATAATGCTATATTTTTATTTAAAAGAGAAGGTCCAAATACTTTGATAGTGCCTTTAACTATTTATAATAATTATTTATTTGATATTTATTATTGGGATAAGCTCGTTACATTTGATCATCCTTCTATTAAAACGATCTTAATTACAAAACAAAATATTGATTTATTTGTAGATGTATTTGAGAGATTAATACAATCAAAATTTGCATGTATTATTACACCAAATATTAACCATTTGCATCATCTAATAGAAAAAAAAGAAATTTTTGTTTGTATAACTTTAATAAATAAAGAACCATATGATTGTTTTGTATTTAGAAAAACATATACAACTTATAATGGAAGTAACAGTTTGGAAGCTTTTGCTAGTTTTAAAGAAACAGATACAAGTGTATTTGTATTAAGTTTTATGTGCGCAATTAGTCAAATATATCAAATAAATAAATTTCAAAAATTATTTATTGAAAATATTTCTAATAATAATATTATTATTAAAAAAATTATGGAAAGATATAACTATATATGGAAAGGAAAATGTTCCTATTATTTTTATAATTTTGGGTACCGACCTTTTAAAAGTAATGATATTTTTTTACTAAACTAACGTGTATATTTTCCAGCTCTGGCAAATGAATCTACAACAAATATCACAAAAACGCCTAAAAACATATATAATACAAGTTCTTCTGTTACATTGTTTGTTTTTTCATCCTTATTTTCTTCAAGTAGATGAATCATATAATTTAATTTTTTCATTAATTCATCTTTTGACCCGTGCAAATTTGCATTATTGGAAGGAGTATTATAGTAAGGTACATAAGTATTATAATAATTTTGATAATTTAAATTTGAGGATTCATCAGCGCTTATCTCGGCATATGCAGATGGTGTAACAGCTTCATCGGTACTGGTTTTATTTTCTACAGTGGGTTCTGGTTGTTTAGTTATTTGAGGTTGAGGTGGAAAATCTCCCAAATCTGCTAAATTACTATTATCATCATTATTTTCCATAGATGCAAGTCCATTTAGGAATGTTTCAACCTTTTTTGAATTCTTTTTAATGGTTTTATTTTTTCTTTTTTTTTCTGTTGATCGAAATCCTTTATTTTCTTCTTTTTCAAATGTTGAATATGCAAGACTAGAGGACATACTTATAAAAAAATAAGATTATAATTTAAAATTAATAAACTGAAAAAAACAATTATAAATTGAAAAAAATATTATTAAATTTATATAGATGAAAGAATATATTACATATCTTTTATTAGGATTATTACTTGCGTTAGTATATCAAAAACCGGTGTTTTTTACAAATATATCAAGTAATAAATTACTAAAAATAGTATTAATTTTGCTAAATGCTTATATTGCAAAAACATATGGCATGATGAATGCTGTAATAACATCATTAATAATAATAGTATTATTACATCACGACGAAGGGTTTAAAGATGGTACCAAACCATCGAAAAAAGAAATAGAAGAAACAATATCTAAGGCTAAAGAAATACTTAATAAAGCAACAGAGACTGTTTCTAAACAAAATGATGATGGCGATGAAGCTGATGAAGAAGAAGCTGATGAAGAAGAAGCTGATGAAGAAGAAGCGAATAAAAAAGAACAAGAAGATACTAAAGAAGGTTTTGTTTCCAAAATACAAACATGGTATCCTGCAGAATTTTCAGGACCATGTCAAATCGATTTAGACAGACATTTAAAAATTAAAAGTGAAAGAGCTAATTTAGAATCTACTAAACAATTAAATGGTCATACTAATGATGGTTTCAAAATACCTCAAAAACAATTATATTAATTAAATATATATGATGAAAAATACATTACGTATATTTAATTTCACTATAAAATTATTCGTTATACTGATATTTATTCATTTTATTTTAAAATTTTTTACTATACAAGAAGGTTTGGCAAATTTTAAATTACTAAAAATGGAAAAAAAGTATATTAAAAAAAAATTTAAAAGAGTTAATAGATTTATTAATCGAAAAGTAGAAAATCTAATTAATAGATTACCTAATAGGTTACAAAAAAAAGCGGAAAGGATAAAGAGAAAATATCTATAAAAAGAAAATATCTATAAATATTAAAGATGTTTGGCAAATTAATGTTATATTTAGGTTATTTAAATAATAGTAAATTTTTTGCAGGATTAGTAATGATTATGTTAAATATAGGTTCAAAATACATTACTGTAGAATTAAGTAAATCGCAAGAACAATATTTAAAAAATCACATAGGTAGACAAATATTGATATTTGCAATTTCTTGGATGGGTAGTAGAGATATTTTAATAGCACTTGCTTTAACAGCTGTTTTTACAATTTTGGCTGATCATTTATTTAATGAAGAAAGTAAATACTGCGTAATTCCTAAAAAATATCGTCAATATGAACATTTATTGGATATGGATAAAAATAATGTAGTAACTGATGATGAAATTAAAAAAGCTCAAGAGATTTTAGAAAAAGCAAATAAAAAAGAACAAAAAAGAAATCAACTAAGACATTTAAATGATTTTATGTTACAAGTATAATTTCTCTCCAGTTTATAATAATATGCAACCTATTATAATAAACCAAGAACCATTAACCAAAACAATAACAAGAAAATTTAATCCTAACCATAAATGTTATAAAAAAAATGAGGTTTTATATAGAATTACCTTTAAGTATAAGTCGAATTTTTCTGGTAATGAAGAATATGATGTAACTACTAAGAATATGCATTTTACTAATTTTGCTGCACCTAAAAGAGGTTTGAGAGCTGGTGATTTAGTCAAATATGTTCCAAAAGATAAAACAAATCATCCTAATTATAATCAATTAGCTAGAATTACTAGAGAAACAATAACACAACACAAAGAAAAAATAACATCAGATATATCATTTGATATAACATTTTTACAACCAATAATTGTTAATAATAAATTAAAAACGCATATGGAAAATGTTTCATCAACCTCATTAGAACTTATATCTGAAATAGAAGAATTTATTTGCGAACAATCATTTATTTCTCCTAATATTGTTAATGAATATATTAAATCCAGAAATGCTTATAATAATAAAACAAAAGGTTATAGTATAGCAAAATTATTAGCAGCTGAAGATAGATTATGGAATATACATTTTGTTTTAGATGATAATAACGAACCAAAATATCCGAAATGGCAAGATTATGGACAACCCTTATATAGTTATCAGTTACCTATAAAACAAAGACTAGATGGTTTAATCACAAATGTTGTGCGTGAAAGTTTTACACCAGCGAGAAATAAAATATTTAAAAGGGGAGATAAATGGTGGGTTAAATTTGTTATGCCTGAAGGATCAAACCCTGGCGATCCAGTTTCTGTTGTTGTTGGTATTACTAAAGTCAATGTGAATATACCTTTAAAATTAACAAATAATACATTTCCAAGACCCAATATGGAAATAGAAGCTGAAATTACAAAAGAAAATAATTCTGCAAGTTATAATGATTTAAAAAAAATGTCTACAAAAAAAATAAATTTAGAATTCATTCCAACATTTATTAGTGCCCAATTTTCCAATGATAAACAATTAGATTTATACAAAATGGTAAAACCCTCTAAAAATCAGACATTTAAAATTACAGATGCAAAAATAATAAAACAACCAAATGGCGATAATTTTAAATTTAAACAGTTAAAACATTTTGATAAACAAGCAACTGTATTTGTATATGATCTTGAAGTATTGGTAGATTTAACATTAAAAATGAGGCATTCTCTAACTGCAGAAGAAAAAGAAGAAGAAGCTAAATCATCCTTTTTAAAGCGAAATACAGCAAAGGGATTTAGAAATTTGGGATTAATGATAAATAATTGGCCTCGTAAATGTCAAAAAATTATGAAAAAAATTAGAGGCGATACCAGAAAAATAGCTGATAAAATTGTTTCTCCTAGTTCTGCACAAATACAAGCAAATAATATGTTAAAACGTTTAGCTTCAAGAGCAAAAGGGAGAGTAAAAGCGAATGCTGCACGAAAACGAATTGCAAAAAATCGCTCATCAGGAAGACCAAACGTACGAGGGGGTCGTAGAAGAACCAGAAAAAAACGCGGCGGTCGTAGAAGAACAAGAAAAAAACGCGGCGGTCGTAGAAGAACGCAGAGACGAAAACGGAGAAAAAACAAAAAAAAAAGAACTAGACGCAGAAGATAGAAAAAAATTAATACTATTTAATAATTTAATTAGTATTAATCTACTTTTTTGTTATTGATTTTATTATCTATTTTATTATCTATTTTATTTTCAACTATAGCATCTTCTAGTTCTTTAACACGGTTATTAAGTATTTTTAATTGTTGTATCATTTCTAGTGTTTCTTTATGTTTTTCTTCCTCTTTATGTTCTTCTATTTCATACCACCAATTATATACACCAATAATACTATCATAACCTATTCGAACAATATTATATGTTATATCAACCCCTTCGTACAAAATCATTCCTAAAACCATTGTATATAATTTATAATTAAATAAAATTAACTAAAATTTAAGGAAATAGCATTTCTTTCAGATCTAGGTTTTCTTTTGGATTTTTTTGGTTTTTCTACATCTTTCATATTTGATAAATCATTAATACTTACAACACTATTGCTATCTTTTTGTTTAGAAATATTAATTTTTTTAGTTTTAAGACCTGAAAGAATATCACCCAATTCACTTGGTCCTTTCATTTCTGGCCTACCACTTTTATGCGATACAGTTTTTGAATTTTGTCTTAAATCAACACCGTCGTTATATTTTGATGGTCTGCTCATATCAACGTCGGGTCTCCCAGAAGGCATACGTGGTGGATTTTCTCGTGATTCTCTATTAGGACCTTGTGGTGCTCCCCTAGGTGGCATTGGTACATGATTCATAGGATTCATAGGATGCATTTGAGGCATAGGTCCTCCACCCATTACTCCATTCATAAAACCTCCAAATCCAGGATTGTTTTGATTCATGGAATTCATAGCTGCATTTTGAAATTGTGCCATAAGTTCCGGATTTTGTCTCATTATATCATCCATTCCAGGCATAGAAGATTTAAACATAGTATTTGTCATATGAAGCATAGCTGCACTTCCTCCTAACATAAATATTAATTTAAGTTCGGGAGCCATTTTAGCTTTACCACCATATTTTTCATGTAATTCTCCAAATACATCATCATATTCTTCAATATTTTCATTAATAGCTTCTGACCAGCCGTCTAATTTTAAATCAAAAGGATCAAATTTACTATTTAAAAATTCTAAACCTGAAACAAAAGCTAATAACATTTTTTGTTGAAATTTAACACTGCTTTTTTTCTCTTTATCTGCTTTAATCATTTCATATTCTCCTTTCATTTCTGCTAGTGGAGATTCCATTGTATATTTTTTTGTTAAAGTAATGCCTTTTTTTTCTAATGCTTCTAATTTTCTTAAATAACTTAACTTTTCTCTTAATATTTCATCTGGAGATAATTGTGGGGGAGGAGGCGGTTTATCTGGAGTAACTGGAATTTCATTAAATGTTGAAAAACCATCAGATGTAGTTGTTTTTACATTATTATTCATTCCACTTAAGGGTGGAGTTTTTTGAAGAGAAGGATTAACTTTTTTTTCATTAATATTCATATTAATATTAGTTGGTTGTGTCGATGGTGTTGATGGTGTTGATGGAGATTCAAAAATATTACTAGTAACGTCAGAAAAAGATGGTCTTGGATGTGTTTTTTTAACTTCATTAAGATTTATATTATCTAAATTATTTATATCACTTAGTTTAATATCCGATCTAGGAGAAGCTGCTTTATTTTGTCTATTTGGATTCATAAGCATTTCAGCAGCAGGTCCATGATTAGCACTATATTTTGGGGAATCTAAATTTATTTTAATTGTACCTGCATCATTATTATCCACTACACTCAAATTAGGTTTCCCTAAATCCAAAGAGATTTCTTGAATATTAGCCATCTTATGTTTTATCTAGAACTTTTAATTTTAAGTTATCCGCATAATAAATATAATAATTTTTATTAATTATTATTTTTCTATTAAATTAGTGTTCGTTTTTATTTAAATTTGTAGTATTTAAATACCAACGACCTTGTAAAAAACAATCAGCTAAATCATCTTTTTTTTTATGTTTATTAAAAAAATCTTTCCATTTTTGTAAATCAGAGTTTTTAATCAATATATCTTGCGTAACTTTAATACTTAACTTTTTTCTTTCGTTATATGTAGTTTTTTTTTTCACTAAAAATTCCTTTAATTTATTAATTGCAGAAACTTCTTCAATTAATAGTATATTTTCTTCAATAAAATGTTGCATAATCATTCCTTGCAAAGTTTTCATTCTTAATGCTAATGGACCAATTTGATTTTCTATTACTATTTTATCAATATTTATATTTTTTAATACTTTGTTAAATTCATCTTTTAAATTTCTTCCATATTGAACCAAATTAAAATCTTTTGTACTAGTTGTTTTGATACAATCAAAATAATTTTCACTTATATGTAAACAAATAGTCTCAAATAATTTAGCTTTAAGACATTTAGGTTGAAATTCTATACTATATTTGTTTGCTAGTTGTTTTAAATGAAAGGCTTTAAGTTTTTTAATTTTATTAAGATGTAATTCGTTAGGTGGTATTTTATATTTTTTGTTTTTTGCATGAGTTTTACAATAATAATTACCATTCTTACAAAATTTTGCTTTTTTATTGCAAATCGATTTATCTTTTTTTTCTTCTTTACAAAAAAAATCTTTATTTTTGCATAAATTTATTATTTGCCATAATTCTATTTCATAATCTGTATTATTAGTAACATTAAATAAACAAATAGCTAAATTTTTCATACCTACATCTATGCTTAATAATTTCATATATTAAATAAGTATTTAGTTTTAAATATTATTGGTTTAATAAATAATATTTAATCAAATTTATCTGATGAACATGATTTTAATGGACCTGCACTGTTGGAAGTGCCAACACTGCATCTAGATGCGCGTGCAAGTAATAATTGTTCTTGCGTCAATATAGGAGCACTTAACCGACTATTTAATTGTTTACTAGATAAATACAAGTTTTTTAAATCAGATGTCTCATACCCATATGGTGTTGACATATCAGCACAGCCTTGAAATAAATATTTCTGTGTTTTGGGGGCATTTGCTGCTTCTAAAACACATTCCGAAGTTTCTTCACATGCAGTTTTTCTATTATATTTTATTAACGTTTTCGCATTATTAATTAGCCATTGTCTGTATTCATAATTATTTTTTATTCCTAAACTTTGCCGTAATTTATTATTAGCTTTGCATGATGGATCAAAATTGACATATCGTCTTCCATCACTCATAAGGGGTGGTAAATTAAAATGTATATTATTAGATCCTGAATAACTTGTTGCCCAACTCATTTATATACATAGTAAATAAAATTTATTCTGATGATTTTAGTAATTCAATAAGTGGATTTTTTTTTAAAGATTTATAATTTGTTAAGCCTTTTTCTTCGGCAAGTTTTTTTAACTCTGGCACTCTTAATTTATTATAATCAAAAAGATCACTCATTAATTGTTTATTACTTTCTTCTGTCATTACATTTTCCTCTATATTTAATTTATTATCAACAGATTTATTATCAACAGATTTATTATCATCAGATTTATTATCAACAGATTTATTATCAACAGATTTATTATCATCAGATTTATTATCAACAGATTTATTATTACTATTTTGATCATAAATATTCTTAAAGTCCAAATCATCATCAACAACTTCATCCAAACTATCAGTAACATCTACTTCTTGTAATTGAGTTTGGTTAGGAAATAAATCTTCTTTTGCTTTTAATGGGACATTTATTTTTTTGATTTCTTCTCCTAAATTAATATTTTTTGCATTAACTAAAGATATTGTGTTATTTCCTTCTTCATATTCGTTGTCTGAAACCTCAAGACTATCATCACTTCCTTGATAATCACTCCCGGTATCACTCTCACTTGCATTATCAGAAATTTCTATAAGACTGTTGATAGTATTTTGAGATAAGTTCGAATCTCTATTTTCATTATTATTAAATTGTTCTAAATTTTCTTCAGGATATTCTTTTTTTATATTTTGTGGTATAAATTGCGCAGGACCATCCATTTTATGCATTTCTGGTTGATGATTTTGAATTAAATCAAATATTACAGATACTTTATTTTCAATTGATGATATTTTATTTCTAAAATATAAAAAAAGAAGAGTACAGCAAAGTACTGTAACTCCCAAACTAATCACTAAACCTCTAGAAAGAACCATTATTACTACTAAATCCTAAAATAAAAATACTAAATAAACGAGCATTATATTTTTTCCAAAATTTTCATTGCTGATTTTATAATATTGTCTGGATATCCTAATTCTTTTAAAACAGAAACTCCTCCTTTTATTGTTGAAATTCCATCAATTATGTTATATTTATAAATTGGAGTATCTATTTTAATATCAGTTTCCATAGATTTATTTTTAATATTCGGATGTTTATCAAATAATTTACAGAGTCTAATATAATGGGTTGTTAATAAAAATCTAACTTGTTTATGTTTTGATATATAATATAAATACGCATATGCACTACTAATAGCTTCATATGGATTTGTTCCGGAATATAATTCATCAAATATGCAAAAATGCCTTTGTTGTGGATTACTCTCAATACACGATAAAATATTTTTGCATCTTCTAGCTTCTGATTGAAATAAACTATCTCTAGAACAACTATCTGGTATATTTAAATAACAATGAATATAGTCAAAAGTTCCAGATTTGCCATTATCAAAAAATCCATAACCTATTTGTTGTGTTAATAATAAATTTATAATTGTAGCTTTAATAATAGTAGTTTTACCAGCTGCGTTTGGTCCAGTAATAATTATATTTTTATTAATATCAATATTATTTTTTATAGGGTTTTGGATTGCAGGGTGATACATTTTTTTAAGTTTAAAGCATAATTTATTTGAAAATTTACATGCATTTAATTTTTTACTAACTATATTTTTATTAATACCAATAATATTGTCTATATAACCATGAAATCCAAAAGAAAATTCTAAAATATTTTCTATTTCTGCCGAATCATGAAGTAAATAGAAATATTTCATTAATTTCCCTATATATGTAAGTTTCCCCAATTTTGCAGTATTTAATGGCATGCTTCGAATTGCATTATGAAAATCTTGCAATTTTTCTTTGTATATTAATAAGTTTTTGTTAAATTTTTTATAAGTATTATATTTATTACTTATTGATATAAAAAATTTCATTTTTTCTATAGTATAATCTAAATATGTATTTATAGTCTCAAATTGACTACATATATAATATGAATTTTTATAAAATCTATAACAACTTAAAATATTTTGATAAATATTATAAAGATACATTCCAATACAAAAAAGTATATAAATTTTTTGCCCCATAGAAACAGAACCAAAAGAAATTATTAATTTACCAATAGCATGATGTTTAAGATTTTCAATTAATATCTTATAGTAAGTGGGCCATGTTATTGGTAAATTCATGGCTTTTAAAACAGCAAATGGTATTAATAATATAAAAAAAGGGGCTATTAGTTGTATAACAGGAGAAGATATATTATAAAAACTAAGAATAGAAAGAAATGTAGATGATTCATTAAGCCATTTAATTTTATCCCATTCAATATATTGAAAAGTTTCAATAAAATTATTTTGACCACGAATTTCTCTCCAAGATGTCAACATATTTTCAATTATTTGTTTTTCAAATGGGAAATTATTTATTTGTGTATATAAATCTTGTGATTCTTTTAAAAATTTTTTATTGTTTGTATAATATTTGCTCCATAAAGATATTCCTGATGTACCTAATTCTGTTTTGGGTTGAAAAACATAATTATATATGGAATTATTAGAAGGATCAATAGTTTTTTCCAATTCTAAATCTGTCTTTAAATTTTCTAATATTTTAAATTTATGCTTTAAAAATTCTATAGGTAATTTAAAATTATTATAATCATTATACATTTTTAATCTACAAAGAAAAACAAAAAATGTATTAAGCGCAGGTTATGAATTATGAAATGAATTAAATTAATTATTAAATGAATTAAATAATTAAATAATTAAAATTTTAAATGATTTGTATAATCTGAAGGCATTTCGGCTATCTTTGTATCATAATATTCCTCAAATCTTTTTAATCTCATGGAATCGTGTTTTGTTTGGAAATTAATTGCAACACCTTTTCTCCCCCATCTACCTGAGCGTCCGATTCTATGCAAATATGTATGTTCACTTCTTGGTATATCAAAATTAATAACAATGCTAACTTGTTGTACATCAATACCTCTTGCAAATAAATCAGACGTAATTAAAACTCTACATCCTCCTGCTTGAAATTCTTTATGAGTTTTATTTCTTTCTTCATTTGTCATTCTACCGTGAATTTTTCTAACGGGAAATTGATCTTCTAACATAGCTTCTTGTAAATCATCAACTCTTCTAGTACTATTGCAATAAATAATTGCTTGAGATATTGATAAACTGGAAAATAAATCTTTGAGAGTTTCATATTTTTGAGCATCATTATCAAGATTAATATAATATTGTGCTATTCCTTGTAACGTAAGTTGTTCTGCTTTTACAAGAATTTTTATAGGATTTCTCAAAAATTTATTAGTTAAATCTTGAAGATCGTCGGGCATTGTGGCACTAAATAATCCAATTTGAATATTGTTGGGCATATATTGGAAAATTTTATACATTTGATCTTTAAACCCTGAAGATAACATTTCATCAGCTTCATCTATAACAAGAATTTTGAAAAATGAAGCATTTAATAATTTTCTTCTAAACATATCATGAACTCTTCCAGGCGTACCTACTACAACATGGGGGACTGTTTCAAGTAATTTTTGTTTATCAGATTCGACAGATGTTCCTCCAACCAATAATTGAGTTTTTATTTTCATAAAAATACCAATATTATCCAAAACAAGTTTTATTTGCTGGGCTAATTCGTGAGTAGGAGCTAAAATTAATGCATACGTTTTTGGTTTATTATTATTAAAATTATTATTGAATAAAATTTGAAGAATTCCTGTAACAAATGCACCTGTTTTTCCAGTTCCCGACTGAGCTTGGGCAATAAGATCTCTGGGTGGATTAAATCTTGTCATTGGATATAATACTTTTGCTTGGATTTTACTAGGTTTTTCAAACCCATATGCGTAAATACCTCTTAATAAACAAGAATTAATATCAAGTGTTTCATCATCCCAAGATTTTATTTCATAAAATTCTTGTTTAGTTTTATTATTTGAGTTTTTTTCATTTTTTTCATTTTTTTCATTTTTTTCATTTTTTTCATTTTTTTCATTAAAGTTAGATATATTTTTGCTTGTATCCATCTTATATTGTTAAATAGTGCTATTTTTAAGTTGCTTTCAATTTTATCTTAATTTAAAATTGATATAAAAAAATAAATATATGATTAAATAAATTATGAGTATTCTAGCAGATAGGCAATATACTCTTGAACATTTTAAAAATAGAGAGAAACAAGGCAATATTGCTGAATTAAATAATTCAATAATTCAAAAAATAAATTTACTTGCAAAAAGGGTAGGGGCTCCTAGTTATCAAAAAACTCCAGTATTTAAACGAAATAATTATGTAAAAAAAGACAAAAATATTTCAAACGAAGATTGGAATGCAATTAGAAATTTTAAACATACCGTTTTAAATAAAAATGAGAAAGGATTAGAAGCTAAAATAGATAAAATTCGTTCTTATCTAAACAAACTAACAGATTCTAATTATGATGAAATCTATGAATGTATTATAATAATTATAAAAGATATAATAAAAGATGATGCTACAACACTTGAAAAAATTGGAGAAAGTATATTTGAAATAGGTTCTTTAAATACATTTTGGTGTGCATTATATGCAAGATTATATAAGGATTTGATTGTAAATTATCCTATTATGCAAGAAATTTGCATGAGAAATTTTAATAGTTTTGAATCTTTATTTAATAATATTAATAGTGTAGATTCAAATGAAGATTATAATTTATTCTGCGAATATAATAAAGAAAATGAGAAAAGAAGAGCATTAAGTAATTTCTTTATTTATTGTACAAAAAATGAAATAATTAAAAAAAAGGATATGGAAAAAATAATTTTAAATTTTATTACAAAAATAAAAGAATTAGTTAAAAAAGAAAAAAAAATTAAAATAGTTGATGAGATAGTTCAAAATTTATGTATTATGCTTACTTCTGGTAAACAATTTATCGAAACATTGGACAAATATACTTATATAAAAAATTTTATAGAAGAATTTTCAGAAGTACATTTCAAAGAATATCCAAGTATTAATCAGAAAATAATTTTTAAATTTATGGATTTAAATGATGAATTAGACGATGAAGATGAAAGTGATTAATATTATAAAATAACTAAAATAGATTAATAATAATAATATAAAAATAATAATCAATATTATTATTATTAATAATGAGTAGGAAGAATTTATCATATTCACTAATAGAAAAAAAAAATGATTCAGTTGTTCCAATTACATATCAAGATTTATTAAAGCAAGTGGATGAAGATGCAGAAAAAGCAACACACTTAGATAATGAAGACACTAATTTTAATATGGATGAATATATTGCATTAGAAATAGATTATAATGAAAATTATAAAAAAAAAGAATTAGAACGAATCGCCGATTATTATGAAATATCAAAAAGGAAAAAAAGGAAACAAAAATTAATTGAAGATATAGTTATTTTTGAAAAAGACGAATCAAATAAAGAAATAACTGAGAGAAGAAAACTTTTATGGTATTATATGGAAGAAATAAATAATGATAACTACTTAAGTAAATTTTTAATATTAGATTAAAGTATATATGGTATTATCGAAAATAAATGATTCGGTTTCGTATACAGAGAGTAAAACTATTGATGAAGACGATAAAGGTCGGGATGTTAGTATGTATAAGATGCAATTATTTAAAATTAAAGTTATAATTGCTTTAGGTAATATAAAATATACTTATATTGATGAAAATATTTTATATACACCAGTATATTTAGTTATTAATGAAACAGATAAAATATATCAAATAGGCGTATATGAAATTAAAAGCGATGAATATGAAAATTTATTAGATGATGATAATGATTTGGATATAACACTTATAAATGGTCCTTTATTATATTCATTTGTAGATAAAGAATATATAGAAAAATGTATGTTAAATGAAAGTTTAGTTTCAGATGAAGATTCTGGAGATGAAACTACGGATGATGAACTTGAAGATTTGGATGATGATGATGATGAAAAGGCTAAAGAAGAAAAGAAATTGGAAGGAGAAAAATCGGAAGAAGAAAAATCAAAAGGAGAAAAAGATTCTGTATTAATTGAAATAGATATAAATACATACGAAGATGATGATGATTTTTTGCAATCGGGAGAAACTGAAAGAGAGGATAAAAAGGAACGCCAAAAATTTAAAAAACCTGAAGAAAGTGATTCGCAATGGATAGAAGAATTTATGAGAAATAATAATTATAATATAATAGATAATGATGGAGGTGGTGATTGTTTATTTTATACAATAAGAGATGCTTTTAAAAGTATAGGAATTAATGCTAGTGTAGAAAAATTAAGAAAACTATTGAGTTCTGAAATTAATAAAGATATTTTTCAGACATATAAAGAAAGGTTTGATATGTATGAAACGGAATTTAAAACTTTGAAAAGAGATATACCAAAAAAGAAGAAGAAAATAAAAGTAATAGCAAAGACATATAATAAATTAGCAAAAGAGGCTAAAGCAGAAAAGGATCGGTCTAAACAAAAAATAAAAATAAAAGAAGCGAGGAAACTAAAATCTGAACATAAAGGTGAGAAAGAAAACTTAAATACCATGACAAAAGAACTTAAAAATGTTATACAAGCGCGAGGAGATTGGACTTGGATGTCGGATATAAAAACGATTTCAGATCTTAAATCTAAAATGGAAACATGTGATTTCTGGGCTGATGGATGGGCAATATCTACATTGGAAATGATTTTAAATACGAAAATAATAATATTATCAAGTGAACATTATAGAAAAGGTAATTATAAACAAGTATTAAATTGTGGCGAGGTTGTTCCAAAAAAAATAGAAGACAAAGGTTATTTTAAACCAAAATATTTTGTTATAGTTGAACATACAGGAGAGCATTATAAATTAATAACATACAAAGAGAATCATATTTATAGATTTCATCAGATACCTTGGGGGATTAGAGCTTTGATTGTAGACACATGTATGAAACATAAAACAGCCAAAACATTATATAATTATATACCTAAATTTGCAAAATTAATTAATCAAACAATTGATGTACCTATAGGTGAAAAAGAAGACTCTATTAAAGATAAAATACAAGATAAAATACAAGATAAAACTTCTGGTACATCGAAAACAGAGGAAGAATCAGAAGAAAAAATAGAAGTAACTCCATCTCCGTCGATTGATGATAAAGATTTGTTTGATGATAATATGGTATTTGTTTTTTATTCAAAATCGGCCGATAAACCTCCTGGTAAAGGAACGGGCGAAAAAATACCTGCAGATAAACTTTTAGAATTTAGTGAATTGGCAAAAATTAAAAATTGGAGAAGAATTCTATCAAATTTTTATACAAAACCAAAAGAAAAAGAAAAAGTACAACCTTTATTTAAATTAGATGGATTAAAATGGGCTTCTGTTGAACATTATTTTCATGGAAATAAATTTAAGAAAAATAATCGTGATTATTATAAATTATTTTCAATAAATTCAGGTTCCCAAATAATGGATGATCCAAAAAAAGCATTAGGCGCGGGAGGTAAAACAGGAAGAGTTGGTGGGAAAAAATTTAGACCAAGAAGCATTGTTATTGATGAAGATTTTTATGATGGTAATAATAGAGAAAATGTAATGGAAAGAGCTCAACAAGCAAAATATGAACAAGATGAATTATCTAAGAAAGTATTATTAGCAACTAAAAATGCGAAATTAATACATTATGTTGCATCGAGAAAACCAAAAGATCAACGTCCTCCTCCTGTTGTATTTTACGATACTATGAGAATCCGAAATAAACTTAAAAAGCTAGATAAATAAATAATCTTAAAACAATATCATTAAAAAACAATATCATATTATGTTATATAAATATAATATGAGATTTTCAAAAAAAAGTAAACAATTCATAAAATATTTTTTTGAACATTTTGAAAAATTAAATATAAAAAAAGACAAGCAAACACAACATAAAACAGATCAAATTTTTTTATCTATATATAATGATATTAAAAATTGTCAAAATTATGTAAATATATTGGAAAGACGACATTTTATTCAAGGAAAAATAACTAGAATCAATAAAATTTCAGAAATACCAAAAACAAATTTATTACATACACGATTTATGCCATCAGAAATAAAAAAATATATTGAAAAACAAACTTTGGGATACTTTAAATTTGATATAATGATATTAAATATAAAAACTACATTTGTATTTTTAGTATTTGATATTAAACAAATGAAGAAAAAGATGAATGAAATTGAAAAAAAAATTAAGAAGGCAATAAAAATAATTAGATTTTGCAGTTATTATATGAAAAAAGATTTCATGTCTCAATTATTTATATATTTATTTTTGACACCAATAAATAAAGAAATGCCAAAAAGCCAACTTACAGTATTGGGAGAAAAACATTGTAATTCAGCAGTAACATTTGCTTGTCAAGAAAAAGGAGAAATACTTATTTTTAGGGAAGAAGAATGGGAAAAAGTGTTAATACATGAAACAATGCATGCAATGTGTTTAGATTTTTCAGGTATGGACTATTTGAATTTAAAAAATAAAATGAAAAATATATTTAAAATAAAAAGTGATTTTGAGATTAGTGAATCATATACGGAATCTTGGGCGACAATACTAAATTGTTGTTTTATTAGTTATAATTTAATAGAAAATGAAAAGTATAAAAAGAAAAATAATAAAACTAAAGAAGCAATAGAATCTGAAGATAATGAAACAGAAGAAACTGAATCTGAAGAAGAAAAATTTATATTATATACTGAATGTTGTTTACAATTTGAAAGATTTTTTTCATTATTTCAATGCATTAAAATATTAAATCATATGGGATTACGTTATACAAATTTATATAAAAATAATGATATAAGTAAAGTACTAAGATGTTTACTTTATAAAGAAAATACGGATGTGTTAAGCTATTATATAATTAAAGCTATTATACTATATAATTATGAATATTTTTTGTTATGGTGTAAAAAAAATAATTTAAACACGATAGCATTTGATAAAAATCCCAATACTTTAAAAAAAATAGGTTTATTTATTAAAAATAAATATAAAAATGAAAAATTTTTAAAAGATATTCATATAATGGAAACAATATATAATGATATTATTGGAACAACTTTAAATCCAGATAAAAAAGATATTTTGGCAACAAGTAGAATGACCATATCTGAACTTGGTAATTAAAATTGAAAATAAATTTTATAATTAAATTATTAATATTAACATATTATAATAATTATATTAACATATTATAATAATTACCAAACCAACATGGGGGTTAAATTGTTATCAACACTACTGAAATCATTTTGTCCAAGGGCAATTAAAAATATACATTTATCTCAACTATCTGGAAAAAAAATATGTATAGATACTAGTATATATCTTTATAGATTTAAAGCACAAGAATGTTTACTTGAAAAATTTTATCTTATGTGCTCATTATTCAAATATTATAATATCATACCTATTTTTATTTTTGATGGAAAACCTCCTCCAGAAAAATACAACGAAATAATAAATCGACGCATTAAAAGAGAGCAAAATAAATTAGAATATAATAAATTGTTAGAACAATTTGGCAATAATATTACTCAAAAACAAGAAAAAATATTAAAAAGAATGAAAAGAAATTTTACACATATTACAAGAAATGATATATTAAATGTTAAAGATTTATTAGATGGTTATGGTATTAAATATATTGATGCAAAAGGAGAAGCGGATATCTTATGTGCAAGCCTAGTTTTAAAAAAAAAGGTATCAGCTGTCTTAACAGAAGATATGGACTTATTTGTATATGGTTGTCCCCATGTTTTACGCTATTTAAGTTTATCTAATCATAATTGTTTGGAATATGATTTAAATAGTATACTAAAAACCCTTTCAATTAATTTATCAAATTTTCAATACATATGTATATTAGCAGGAACAGATTACAATATAAGTAAAAAAAATATATTTTATTATTTTAACCTATATAAAAAATTTATAAAAGAAGATATAAAAAACTTAAACTTTATTAACTGGGTAATATCTAATGAAAATATAAAAAAGAGCACCATTGAACAAATTGAAAAAATTTTAAATATATATAAAAAAGTGATTGATGAATTAAATAACTATAAATATTTTCCAATAAGATATGGAATTATAGATAAAAAGAAATTATATAATATATTAAAGCAAGAAAGATTTGTATTTTTATAAAATACATTTAAAATTAAAAAATATTTTATTTGATTAAATTAATCAAATGAAATTAAATATATTAAGTTGGAATACAAACTATATCCATGATAATTGGTTTAAACGAATTAAAAATATCAATAAAGAAATAAAAAGATCACAAAAAAAATATCATATTATTGCATTACAAGAAGCTATATTGCCTTTTTCAGATGCAATTCATGATATATATAATTTTTTAAAGCAAAATCCAAATATTAGTTATTTTCCAAGTGCCGAATTTTTTATAGAAAAGAATTTCATATATGAATTTATTAAAAATAATTTTCCAAAATACAAATTATTAATAATAAAAATTTTCGAATTTTGTATGAATAAAATTCTATATTTATGTTGTTTTTTTTATTCAAAATATGGAGAATTTTTTAAAAGCATTTATTTCAAATATCCATATATATGTATTGGATTTATAATATTATGCCCTATAATATTTATCGTAGTATGGTTTTTTTTTGGAATGTTGACAATACTTAATAAGAAGATTAAGGGGACAATTCAAACAAAATATGTTGGTCGTATGATACAATATACAGAATTTACATTTAATCAAAAAAAAATACTTTTTGTAAATATTCATTTATTACATCCAAAAGCTAAAGAAAGATTATTACAAATTAAAAATATTCATAATTTTATAAAAAATAAAAAAAAGGATATATTTATTTTAGCTGGCGATTTTAATTCAACCCCTAATTCAAATGTATATAAGTTTTTAAAAAAAAAAAACTATAAAAGTGTAATAAAAGAATTTTGCGGAAAAGAACATAATACATTTCCCGCTAAAAATCCTGATAGATGTATAGATTATATATGGATTAAGGGTAGTGATTACAAAATTATACGCGCAAAAACTTTTGGTAATTATGAAGCCACAGATCATAAGGGAATAAAAGTTACTATTGATATTAGTTAAAATCATAATATTTGATAAAAATTATGATTTTATTATGATTTTATTATGATTTTATTGTGATTTTATTATGATTTTATTGTGATTTAAGCACTAGCTGGAAGAGCCTTGCCAGCCTTAGCAAAATGCGGACTCATATAACGCTGAAGATTGAAATATGTCAACTCATCGCTCTTCTTCAGCTTAAGAAGCTTACGAAGCGCTGCGTCAGCAAGGATGCGGCGACCATTTGAAGGATCCTGAAGCTTATGAGCACGGATATATGTATTAATCTCACGGGTTACTTCAGTACGCGCCATCTCGGTTCCCTTAGGCTTGTTAAGGAAGGAAGCAAGCTCAGTACTAATCTTTGTCGGCTTTACAAATCCGCTAGGGGCGCGATTACCAGTCTTACGCTTCTTACGACTAGCTTTATGAGCCTGTTTAAGTTCGCGATCAGCACGCTTAGAAAGAACACGCACCTGTGAAGTTACGCTAGTAAGCTGTGAGCGAAGAGCAGTAAGCTGTGCTAACAAAGCAGTAAACTGATCTCCAAGGGTAGGAGGTGCAGGAGGTGTAGTCTCAGCAGCTGCAGGAGCATCTACCTTCTTAGATTTGGTGGTCTTAGAGACCTTGGTGGCCTTAGTGGCCTTAGTTTTCTTAGACGTTTTCTTTACCATCTTTATAAACATAATAGATGCCATTCTTTTAAGTCCTTTATACCATATATATTATTTTGCACGATAACTGCTGTAAATTAATATTTTAATTCTGTTGATTGGGTATAAATGATTCATACAACCATGGTAAGGAAGCTGCGGCATTATTATTTACTATTGTAAGAGCGCCTAGTACATAATAAATGCCTAAAGAAATATAATCAGCATTTTCTCCTTTGGTAATAAATATTTCAATTAAATCCAAAACTTTTTTTTGCAATACTTCAAAACATTTATGTTGTAGAATATTAATGCTATAACCAAAAAAAGGATTGCCATGCTCTGGATTAATTTTTCTTTTAATAATATTGCTTATTTGAGCTCTATATTCCCAAATATCTAATATTTCTCTTAAATAACGTATTAATCTTTGTCTATCCAATGTTAAAAACCAATTTGGATCTGTTACAAATCCGTATTCGTCTATTTTTTGAAATATATTAAGTGTGCGTAATTCAAACTGTTTTTTTTGCGATAATTTATCTATAGAATTATCTAGTTCGATATTAACTTTTTTTTTAAATATTTTTGATATTCGTATAATTTCTTTTACATCTTCCAGTATATGTTTTGAAAGTTTATTTCTATTATATGGATTTTGCACTTGTTTTTCTATTTTCATAAAATTATATAAAGAACAAATATCTGCTCCGTAAATGAAATTATCATTATCTTTCCAACTAAAAAATTGTTCTTTCGGTATGTCTGTCAATTTATCCAATGTATAAAAATCTGTTTCATTTGTACAATCTCTATTAAATATGGCTGGACCTCTTAATTTATCAATACGTCTTTGCAGCCATCCTCTATAATTTTTTTGTATTGTTGTGATATAAAATGAATAAAATAGATAATTATATAATAAAGTTATTAATTGGTTTTTATTACCACTTACTTTTTGTTTATAATATCTACATATACTTCTCAATTGAGAAACATTATAATTAATGTTTAATAAATTTTTAAATTCATATATTTGGGGTATTTTAAAATTTTCATATGTTATTTTCTTTCTTTTTGGAAATAATTGGATTTTTTTACGTTTATATAAATCCTGTGTTAAAAATGATTTTGGGCTTTTGGATCTTTTATGTTTAGATTTTTTATGTATTATTAAATTTATATCCATATTTACTTATACATTATAATTATTATTTAATTATTTTTAATAATAGTATTATTGTTCGTTTGTCAAAAACTTAAAAAGGTTCATTTGAAAATTGATTTAAAAAATATATGAATATTATTAACTATAAAATGGCAAGTACACAGTCTCTTATTGTAAAAGCAAAAGCATTTGCACCTGATAAGGTTACATATGACGAACCTCAAACTAATAAACGTGGCGGAAAGTCTGTTAATCTACGACTTAATGGACAGCCAATTGTTCTTCAAATCCCGCTAATGCTTACTTGGGGTATTAATGAATGGGTTGATGAGCAAAATGGTTCTGTAAAATATGACATGTCTCTTCAGTTTGATCCGGATAAGAGTTCCTCACAGGCTTCTTTTCTTGAAAAAATGAAAGCATTTCAAGAAAAGGCTATTGAGGATGCTGTTAAAAATTCAAAGAAATGGTTCGGAAAATCTACACCGCGGCAAGTAGTAGAAGCTCTTATGTATCCTATGCTTAAGTATCGGAAGTATAAGGATGGACCTAATGCTGGAGAACCTGATCTGGATAGTAATCCTACTATGAAACTGAAAATTCCATATTGGGAAAGTCGGTATAATGTAGAAATTTATGACATGCAGCGCGAAGCCCTCTATCTCCCCCCTAAGTGGGGTTGTGGAAATGAGGGAAATAAGGCGCCAGGAGCTAATTCCGATTCTACTCCTAGGGATTTCGTTCCTAAAGCTTCAACTGTAAAGGGACTTATTCGATGCAATGGTCTATGGTTTGCAGGAGGCAAATGTGGTATTACTTGGCAGCTTGTTCAACTCAATGTACGTCCACCAGCACGTCTTGTTGGCAGTGGAAAATGTTATGTTATGGATGATAGCGACGACGAGGACGTGGACTTTCTAAATGAGGAAAAGGTAGATACAACTTCTTTCACGCCAGATGAAAATACCGGCAATCCAACAGATGGCGAGGATGAGGAGGACGAGGACGAGGAGGAAGAAGAGCAGGAAGCAAAACCTCCTACTCCCAAGAAGAAGAAGAAGAAGAAGGTTGTTCGGCGTAAGAAAAAGTCTACTAGTTAATTATCCTTATGATTTAATATACATTGATTTAATATAAAATTGATATAATTTAATATTAAATTTATTTTTTAATAATATATAAAATGGGAAATGTAATATGTACATTTTTTACCACGTATATATGGAATTTCTTTGTAAATAATAATACAAATGAAAAAAAACCCTTGAATGATAAACATATGTGGGGTCAATTCGTAATTATTGATAACGATGATATTAATTATAAATTTTCTTAACACAAAATACTATTCCAAATATATTTCTATAATAACATCACCTCTCCCTGAATTAGCAAATATATCTTCCTCATTAATTTTTAAAATACCTTCTCCAATAATTTTAATTATTTGCTTTTCTTGTGTTATTTTTAATTTTTTTGATTCTATTTTAAATAATTTCTCTCCAAATTTTATTTCATGAAACTTTTGTTTGAAGATTTTTTCAATAGATATCTTTTCTAATATATAAATATTATTTTGATGATCAATCCACATATTTTTTTTCAATTCTGGTTCGCATTTTATTATCAAATCCTTATCTTGGAGAGAAAAATGAATTTCATGATGCCATAACGGAATATAAAACTCTTTTTCTTCCATTTCTAATTTAAATATTTGATCATTACACAAATTATTTTCGGTAGGATTTAAAATTATTATTATATCATTTGCCATTTTTTTTTGTAATTTTTTTTTAAATTTTTGTAATAAATCCTCATTAATCTCCAAAATATTATTGAATTTATATATAAAATCAAATACTTGCTTTGCTTTGTTTTTACTTAACTTGTCAAATATATCTATAGATATATTTTGGCAATCTTTTAGTATTCCATCCAAACTTGTATCAATAAATATGTTTTCCAAATTAGAATCTGGAGAGAAAAATTTAATACATAGTTTTATTAGATCTATATATTTAATATCTTCATCTATTTTTATTCTATTTTTTTCATCTGTTAAATAATCATATGCTTCTTTCACTTCTTTAAATTTTTCCCCATTGTCTTCTGGATTTTTATCTGGATGATATTTTAAAGCTTGGCGAAAATAAGCTTGTTTAACTTCCTTTGTTAAGTGTTTTCTATTTATTTTTAAAATATCACATGCTTTTTTATAATTCATGTATAACTATACATAAATAAAATATAAAACTCTCTAAATGGTATATAGGTCTATAATTATTATTATATAACTTCAAAAACTTATAGAGTTTTATTACTATTTTATCTGTTTTTTCTGCATCAATATTAAAATCTTCTATTAGCGTTTTTAAAATATAATTCAAGCATGCATAAATATTTAAATTATAAATAAAAATTTCATATAATATATCACGTAATTGTAAGAAATTTATGTTATTATAATTTTTTATTAATACTAATATTTTATCACATATATTTTTATTTATATTAGACAAATTTTTGACTTTAGATTGAATGTCTTTGATATTTACTATTTCGTTAACATTTTGTATTTTTGATATTAAAGTTTTACTTGTTGCTTTATTATAGTCACCTTTTGTTGGTCGCCTTAAAGGTATTATTTGACATCTATTTAAAATACTTCTTGGTATAAAACTTATTTGCTCGGTTATTAATATATAAAAAATTTTAAGATTCTTATGTTGTAATGTTTGCATATAACTATAAAATATTTCTAGTAATTCACTATGAATATGGTGAAAATTCTTGCATATTATTATTCCAGTCCTATTTGTTCGAGTAGATAAAATATTCAATATATGATAATATATATCATTAAATAACATTTTAGAATGACATCCTAGTAAAGACATATCAATTTCAAAGTGAATATCACTTACATTAAATATATATTGTTTTTTACTATTATAATTAAATGTTATTTTTCTTTCAAAACGTAAATTTGATCCACTGTATTTTTTAATATAATTTAATGCCTGTGTATATTTCCCTGTACCCGAAGGACCATAAAATATTAAATTGTTTTGTTTTTTAATATCATCATTTAATATATTAAATAAAGGCTTCATATTATTATGTAAATTAAATTTTGAACATTTCGTTATATATTCTTGAAATGTTGATGAAAAATATTTCATAATTATAATATTATTTAATTATTTTTTTTTACTTAAATAGTAATATAAAGTAATATTTAAAACATTTTATGAATATTATGATTGATAATAAAATTAGTAATATTCTATCTTTATTAGATGCAAAAAAATCTACACATCCTAACTTATCTTCGGTATGGAAATATTATATAATCAATAAATTAGAGCAATTTAATAAAGAACTAGATAATGGTTTACATATTTTTAATACTATTGAGCAAAATTCAAATAATGATATTGATATACAAGCTGTGTATTTTTTATATTTATTATTACGTGTATAGGTAATTAACTTAAATATAACAGAGTTGTATATATATATAATGTTTTTATCTATTGGAACATGTAATTTTGATCCACATCATATTATAATAAGTGAAAGAACCAAAAATAATATTATGATAGGTAGCGATTTTCATAGAATTATTTTTAGTGATGAGTTAATAGCTACAAACGGATTATTTATAAATTTTACTTTAAATAACATTTTTATTGAAAAATATTTTAATAAAATCAAATGCATATTTTTACAATCTACTGCAAATAATAGTGTTATATCTAGTATTAAATCAATTGAAAAAATGATATTAAATAAATTTAAAAATATTCAAAATAAAAATATTTCTTGTCGAATACAAGAACAATTGCAAAACGGGTATATTAAATTATATGGCAATGAAAATACTAAATTAGGTAAATATAGTAATATAAATTTTTTATTAAAAATTTCTGGCATTTGGGTATCAAATCAAACAAATGAATTTGGATTAACATTTAGATTTTTTATCATTAACAATCCGTTTTAAGAAATTCAAGTATTATATATAATTGACTAATTGCTAAGCTTGATAATATTGCCGCTAATATAAATCCAGGCAAAATCAACGGATTTTTTGAACTGTCTCTATTTAAAATTAAATTCGTTACTTGATTTCTCCATGTAAAAATTTGAAACATTAGCATAACTGCAGCTGAAATATTAAATTTATTAAACATTGGTGGTAAGGTTTCTGTATTTAATAAATAATCGGCATGAGAAGACATCAAATATATTAAAAAACCTAGTTGTACTAATATCAATAATGCTGGAGTACCTTTTGTTATTATATAAATTATTAAATTATAGCATTTTTGCAATGCCCCCATAAAACCCGGTGATGTTTTTTTTAAATGTTTAACGCCAGCAATTAATACTAAAAATAACGACACTATCATTGCAAGTGACATTAAACCATAACATAAAACTTCGCTATATTTATGTCTTATTAAATTTCTCGATATTAGAAACCATAACATAGCCATTATTCCAAGGGCAGACATGAATTTAATATAGAGATCATCACTATATCTAGGATATGATTCTGGATGGCGTGGTTCACCTCCTCGCATCATATATCTTTTATTTCTATGTTTAGTTGGCATATATATATATATATTTATTTATTTTTGATAAATATATATCTTTCTCGATAATTGGTTTAACCCGCCGGACATTTAAAATGTCCCTTTATATTATAAATGACTCATATAGAATTAAATTTAAAACTAAAGATAATCAAACTTTATGATGATGGTAAATACACTCAAAAAGAACTAGCGAATCATTTCAAAATATCTGAGAGAACATTAAAAAGGTGGTTACAGCACAAAAGAAATAACCAAGAATTATCAAGGAAAATAGAGTATACAAATCATATAAAGTTAGGAAGCCACATGTTAAATATGCTATTAACCCGTTGAAGATTTAAAATGGACACTCTAAATTAATAATTAATTATTTTATAATTAAGGAGTTTCTAGTAGCTTCCCTTATACAGCCTGAATTCGCCGTGGTGTCTGAGTTCATAAATAAATTTATAGAAAACAAATACAAAAACTACCTAATAATTATGGATAATGGTGGAGCACATAAAAAAGAATGTGTAAAAGAAACTATACAAAAAACTAATAATTCATTACTATATTCTGTACCCTATCGTCCAAAAACAAATGCAATTGAAAGTTGGTTTAGTCAATTTAAACATTATTTTAAGCATGGTGAAACTGGGTTGTCTTTTATAGAACTGAAGAAATCAGTAAATAGTGCAATAAGAAAAATATCCCCAGAATCATATTGTAATTATATGAAATATGCTTATAAAAATAGAGAAGCACGTAAATTTATACAGAAACATTCAACTAGAAGGAAACCTTTGAAAAAGTATAAAGTTTAATTTTAACTAAATTTACTTTTATTTTTATGGGGCATTTTTTTAATATGTTTAATATCTATGTATTTTTCAAGTTTTTTAACATCATCTTTTTCAATATCATATGTTATAAATTTAGATTTTGGATATTTAGAAAAGTAATTTTCTATATCTTTGTAGAATTTTTCGACAAATTCTATAAATCCTTCATCAGTTTTATTACTCACAATTTCGGGACTATATTTATATAATCTTTCATTCATTTTTTTCCAATTTTTGAATGATTTCAATAGTTTTTTTGGATCTCTTTTATTTAGAATAAAAACGCTATAAAGATTTTCTTTATGCAACTGTTTATAATCTGTTATTTGTGGCCAATAACTGGTATTTTTATTTAGACAAACATCCATCTGCGTAATAACATCAGTATCACAAAAGTCGTTTAACAAAGGTTTATTTTTTTTTTTGTTTTTATACATCATCATTCCAATATACTTCTTATTTTTCTTCCAATGATATGACTTATATCCTAATAATTTAAAAAGATATTGAAATGAAGAAGTTCCACTTTTTGGTAATCCAATTAATATTATCATGTATATTATATAAATATATTTTTTATTTTACCGAAAAATATAAAATACATACCATAATGCTTATAAAAATATGACACCAACATGCATACGTATTTTAATTTACGATTTTTAAAAGGATAGAGGCTGTACAAATAAAGGGACATTTTAAATGTCCGACGGGTTAATAAAATCATTTACTAAACTTTCTTTATCTTTTATTTTTATTTCTTTTTTTGTTTTTTTTCCTTTTTTAACTTTTAATAGTTTAGGAAGTATAAAAATAAAATATCATTTTTTTATATTATAATGAACAAAGATTTATTTAATGTGCAAACTACTCATCCATTAATTCAAAGAAAACAAACATATGTATTACATAGAAAATTAGTTTCTATTCATTCCGATGATAGAGATTTAAATAAATGGCCTGAAGCAAATAATTTTGAAGTTGAATTAGGTGAAAATTTTAAAAATGTTCAATCTATTCGTCTAATCCAATTTTCCTTACCTAACAATAATTATGTGTTCAGTAATTCTTATAAGAATACGCAACTAGCTTTTACTTATACTGATCTTTCAGGCGTTGATTATCCGGCTGATAGTTCTTATAATACGATTAAACTTTCCGAGGGAACTTATTCTGAAAATAATTTAGCAACAGCTTTGCAAAGTTTAATGAATGAAACAATATTTAATGATACTTCCAATGTTGCATGGTTACCATCATCGAATCCGAATTCTACTGATGGTATTAAACCTTTTGTTGTCAAATACAATGAAATTTCAAATAAACTATTGTTTGGTGCGAGTGAAGGCAAATTTACTTTAAATTTTGATGAAAAACTCGAATATAAAAAAGCTTGTCGTGAAAATAATACTGTTTTTGATCAAAATACAAAATGGGGTTTACCATATTATTTGGGATTTGATAAAGAAAAATATGAAGCAAAGGCAACTGATATTAGCAATGTTATTGATGCTTATATGCATGATGTTAGTGGTTTATTTTTGGATCACGAATATCCAGCACCTTGGATAAAACCAACAGGACATAAATCAAAAGATGACGTCGGTTATGATCGTAGTATTTCTAACGAAACTATCTATTCATTAGAAGCACCATATAATTTAGATATTTATGGAGAAGATACGATTTATATGGAAATGGATAAATATAATTGCATAGATGAAAATGTCCCTTATTCATCAAAAACAACACAATTTTACAACAATGATTCCAGTTACAAAGTAAATGGTTCATTCGCTAAAATATCACTTACTAAAAAACCTTTCACACGCGAATCTGCATCAAGAAATGAGTTTATTTCCAATGTATTTCATAGCGAACCACCCGTGCAAAAAATTAATAAATTAAAGTTTAAATTCCGATATCATGATGGGAGATTGGTTGATTTTAATAATTCATCATTTAATTTTACGCTTGAATTTAACATGTTAAGAGATGAGCAAATGCGTAGCAAAAATATAAGAATTCCCTTGTTTTACACTTTATAATCCTTTATATTTTATAATTTTGCTTCGACCCATGCAATATCTACATCAGCTTGATCTACACCTTTTAAACTTATAAATTTTGGTTTTTTCATTTTGTTTGTTTTATAGTAAACATAATGACCATATCTACCTTTTCGAATAGATATTTCTTCATTTATTTTTTTTATTATATTACTTTGTGTTGTTATTTTACCATCCAGTATATCCTTTACATCTTGTAATACTATATCATCAAAATCCTTTTTCAAACTTTTTACAGAGGTATTTTTATTATCATAGGTTATATACATTCCATATCTTCCTTTTTTTAAAATAACTTCCTTTTCCTTATACGTTCCTAGGATTTTATTGTTTGAAGAACTTTTCTTATCATCCAATACATCTCTTAATGTATATTCACCATTTTTAAGCTTATTCATATTTAAATTCTTTTTTACACCTTTAAAAGATGTCTCGCCATCTTTTTCATATTTTATAACTGGACCATATCTCCCTATCATATATACATGATGATCGTCTATCCTATAACTAACTTTTTTTTTATCCACAATTTTTTTTGAAAGTTCTTTCATCTGCATATTACATTGTTCGCACAAAGTATACCATGTTTTTTTCCCTTTTGATATTACATCCAAATTATCTTCCATTTCTTTTGTATAATCATAATTAAATAAATTATCAAAATATTTTTCTAAGAATTCATATACTATAATACCTATTGGTTGTATTACTAACTTTTTTTTTTCATTGCCGAATACTCTATCTGATTCTATTTCTGTTAATTCTGCATTTACTAATTTAAAATCTATACAATGAATTTGTTTACCTGGTACATCTTGCTTTTTAACATAATTTCTTTCTTGAATTTTAGAGATTAAGTTTGAAAAAGTGGAAGGTCGGCCTATACCTTTTTTTTCTAACATTTGCACTAATTTTGCTTCTGTATAATTTTTTTTTAGATCTTTTAATGCAACTTTGCTATAAATTTCTTTGTATTTCATTAGTTTTCCTTTTGGCAAAGAAAGTAAATATTTATATATTGGATTTATTTCTTCATATCCAGCTACAATTTTCCAACCGGGAAAAATTGCTTGTTCACTCGAATATTTATACACATGTTTATCTGGTGCTGTTATTTTTCCTGTTATTGAATTATAAATCGCCGAACTCATACAACTTTCTATTGTATTTCTCCAAATTAAATTATATAACTTTATTTCTCTGGCTGTTATTTTATTTTTAACAAGAAGAGTTGTCGTTTCTATATGGGTAGGACGTATTGCTTCATGCGCTTCTTGAGCATTATTCTTTTTATCTGATTTTTTTGATTTATCTGATTTATCTGATTTTTTTGATTTATCATTATTAATTAGTGCACCTATATTTTTATTTATATATGTTTCGCCAAAATTATTTTTAATATAATCTTTTGCTGTATCTACAAATTCTTTGCTATATTTTGCATTGTCTGTTCTCATATATGTTATATGACCATTCTCATACAATGTTTGTGCTAGTCTCATTGTCATTTTAGGTGAATAACTAAATTCATTACTTGATTTTTGTTGCAATGTACTTGTAGTAAATGGTTTGGGAGGACATTTTGTTACTTTCTTAGGCGTTGTGCACGAATATTTATGTTGAAAAACTTTACTTTTTTCTAAAAATTCTTCTATTTTATCTTCATCTTTATGATGATGATTTAAATGAAAATTTAGATTTTTATCAGTAAATATACCGTTGGTATCATATACTTTTCTTCCGGGAGATTTATCTATTAATTTTTGTTGTTCATATATTAGTTTAAGTGCTGGAGTTTGACATCGACCCGCACTTAAACTACCTTCGGCTTTACGACTAATATGCTTCCATAATATAGGACTTATTGTAAAACCTACCAAAAGATCTAATACTTGTCTAGCCATTTGAGAGTTCACTTTATTCATATTTATTACTGTCGGTGTTTTAATAGCGTTTTTGATGGCTGTTTTAGTTATTTCATGAAAAATTATTCGTTTTGTTGTTTTTATTGGCAATTTAAATGTTTTGCAGATATGCCATGCAATCGCTTCTCCTTCCCGGTCATCATCTGTCGCTAATATAACTTCATCCGCTTTTGCTATCGCCTTTTTCAATGCTGTTATATATTTACTCTTTTTTGATAAGGTTTTATAAGTTACTTTATATTTATTATCAATATCTATACTTTTTAATCCATTGGCTATTTGTCTTATATGTCCAAAACTAGCTATACATTTATAACCTTTTCCTAAAAAACTTTCTATTTTAGAGCATTTTGCAGGTGATTCTACTATTACTAGTTTCATTTACAACAATTGATAATATATATTTAAATGATTTTTATTCAATTTTACTAATAAATTGAATAAAAAATACTAAAATATAATAAATAATTAATTATTATATAATGAGTTGGGTTGTAGATTATATTTTTGAAAATAATTGGCTAGATAATTTAAATATTCAAAGATATCAAAGATATCAAAAATCTCATAAAGTAACACCAGAATATTACATTAATATGGACAATTGTAGTTATTATTTGCCATATAAACATATATTGATTTTACAAACAAAAAAATCTAATAAAAGAATAATTAAACGAATAAATAAAAAAAGAAAACGGATTTAGATTTAAAATTATTTTATTTATAATGATTATATTATATGTTTAAAGATAAAAGATTTTTATCTTGGAGACGCA